>NZ_JBSGAH010000011.1:0-270271 GCF_053600675.1 Streptomyces sp. NPDC005004 | reverse complement strand
CAGGTCCGAGCCGCCGATGCCGATGTTCACGACATTCCTGATCCGCCTGCCCGTGTGACCGGTCCACTCGCCCGAGCGCACCCGGTCGGCGAAAGCGGCCATCTTGTCCAGCACGGCGTGCACGGCGGGGACGACGTTCTCGCCGTCCACCTCGATCACCGCATCACGCGGCGCCCGCAGCGCGGTGTGCAGGACCGCACGGTCCTCGGTCACGTTGATCCGCTCACCACGGAACATCGCGTCCCGCAGCCCGAACACGTCCGTGGCCGTCGCCAGCTCCTGGAGCAGCGCGAGCGTCTCGTCCGTCACCAGATGCTTGCTGTAGTCGATGTAGAGGTCACCGGCCTGGACGGTGTATCCGGTGCCGCGTCCGGGATCGGCGGCGAACAACTCCCGCAGGCTGGTGCCGGCGACGTCCTCGCGGTGCCGGGCGAGGGCGTTCCACTCGGGCAACTGGTTGAGCCTGGTACGGCCGTCTGCGTTCATCTCCGACTTCAGCCTTCCTTCCTGGGCCTGTCCTGCCGCGTACCTTGCCCGGCGGCGGAACCAACCTAGTTGATCAGCGGGCGGAAGGGACGGTGGCCGCGTCCCCCCGCGTCGTGACCACTGGTACGTCCGCGCGCCGCGCCGGTATCAGCGAGACGACGGCCAGGGCGAAGAGGGCTCCCGCGAGCAGGGCCGGGGCCTGGAGTCCGAGGAGCCGTGCGGCGCCCCCGGCGAGCAGCGCGCCGAGCGGCGCCCCGGCGACGGAGGCGGTACGGAACGCGGCCGAGACCCGGCCGGTCATGGACGCGGGGGCCCGCTGCTGCATCAGCGTCCTCTGGTTCACGTTCCACACCATGCCCATGGCGCCGAGCACGGCCATCGCGGCGAGGAGCGCGGACAGGTGGCGTACCGAGCCCATGACGAGGAGCGCGGCGGTCTGCGCGGTGCCGCCGAGGAGCAGGGCCCGCACGCGCCCGGTGCGGCGGGCGATCCACTGCGCCAGGAAGCCTCCGGCGATGCTTCCGGCGGCGTACACCGACATGGCGGCCGCGTAGCCGGAGTTGCCCGCGTGCAGCCAGCCGGTGACGTGCAGGACGAGGGTGGCGATGAGGCCGCCCATGCCGACGTTGCACAGCAGGGTCGCCACGCAGCAGGCGCGCAGCGCGGGATCGCGCCACAGCGTGCGCAGCCCCTCGGCGGTCTCGGCACGCAGGGTGCTCCCCTGCGGCCGGGGCGCGCGGTCCGGGGGCGCCGTGCGCAGGGAGGCCACGAGCGCGGCGGCGGCCAGGAAGGTGCCCGCGTCGGCCGCGAAGGGCATCGAGGCCCCGGCCGCGAACAGCAGGGGCACGAACGGCCCGGTGAGCAGCCCCCCGGCCAGCTGCTGACCGGTCATCAGCCGGGCGTTGGCGGCGCCCAGCTCGGCCGGCCGGACCAAGGAGGGCAGCAGGGCCGTGGCGGCGTTGTCGAAGAGCGTCTGAAGGGCGGTCAGACAGAAGGCCAGGGCGATCAGCAGCGGGAGCGAGGTGTGCCCCAGGCCGACGGCGAGGGCGAAGGCGGCGACCAGCAGGGCGCGTAAGAGGTCGACCGACCACATGGCCCGGCGCTGGTCGACCCGGTCGGCGATCGCCCCGCCGAGCAGTCCGAAGAGCAGCCAGGGCACATAGCCGCAGGCGCTGACGGCGGCGACCGCGAGCGGATCGTCCGTCAGGCGCACGGCGAGCAGGGGCAGTGCGACCGTGCGCAGCGCGTCACCGACGCGGGAGACGATCGCGGCCGTCCACAGCCGCCCGAACCCCCCGCGCCACGCGGGCGCCCGCTCCTCCGTTGCCGCGGCCCCGGTCATCCGTCCCCCCTCGTGGTCCCCGTCGACGCACGTTCCATCGACGCGTGAACCGTAGCGGGCACCACTGACAACGGGTCCTGACCGCCGGGTGGTACGGCTCCGGCCGGGTGCCCCAGGGCGCCCGGCCGGTGTGAACTGCTAGATCTCGCCCCGCAGTTTGGCGAGCGCCTCGGCGAGGATCGCCTCGCCGTCCGCGTCGCTGCGCCGCTCCCGGACATAGGCCAGGTGCGTCTTGTAGGGCTCGGTGCGCGGCGGGTCCGGCGGGTTGTCCCGGTCCTGACCGGCCGGGAAGCCGCAGCGCGGGCAGTCCCAGGTGTCGGGGACCTGCGCGTCGCTGGCGAAGCTCGGCTGGGTCTCGTGCCCGTTGGAGCACCAGAAGGAGATGCGCAGCCGCGGAGCGGACTCCCCGCGCTCTGCCTCGCCCATCGGCCCCGCCCCGACCCGGCTTCCTCGGATCGCGTTGCCACTTGCCACGGTCGTAACTCCCTGCGTGATGGTGCCGCGAAGCAGGTCGGCCTTTCGCTTCGCCGCGAGCGCCTCAGTCTACGTAAGGCCCAACGCACGTCCAGTGATGGGAGGTACGGTCCCCGCCCAGACGCAAGCCCCATGATAGGCCGCGCCGTGGAGCGCGTACCGAACATGGGGCTTTACGTACGGGATGTATCGAGTTGTACGGCGCGGACGTGCGCGTCAGGCGTTCGACTTCATCAGGATGCCGAGGACGATGATGCACGCGAACCACAGCAGACCGATCACGATGGTGATGCGGTCGAGGTTGCGCTCGGCGACCGAGGAGCCGCCGACGGAGGACTGCATGCCGCCACCGAACATGTCGGAGAGGCCGCCGCCCTTCCCCTTGTGCATCAGCACCAGCAGCATCAGCAGCAGGCTGAAGACGATCAGGGCGATCGAGAACCCCAAAACCACGGCTGGACCAACTTCCTCGGATTCGGATGGACGACGGGGCACGGCACCCTGGCCATGCCCCTCGCAAGGGTACGACGTATCGCCGCTACCGCCTACTCACGGCCTTGATCACGACCGATGATCACGGTCGTCGACCGCGACCGGTCACTGGTCGCGGAAGCGCACGATCCTGACGAACTCGTCCGCGTCCAGCGAGGCGCCGCCGACCAGGGCGCCGTCGATGTCCGGCTTCGCCATGATCTCGGCCACGTTGGCCGCCTTCACGGAGCCGCCGTACTGGATGCGGATCTTGTCGGCGACCTCCTGGGAGTACAGCTCGGCGAGCTTGCCCCGGATCGCGCCGCAGACCTCCTGCGCGTCGTCGGAGCCGCAGACCTTGCCGGTGCCGATGGCCCACACGGGCTCGTAGGCGATCACGACGTTCTCGGCCTGGTCGGCCGGGACGTCCTTCAGGCCGCCCTCGACCTGGCGGAGGGTGTGGGCGACGTGGTCGCCCGCCTCGCGGACGTCCAGCTCCTCGCCGACGCACAGGATCGGGGTGAGACCGTGCCGGAAGGCGGCCTTGACCTTGCCGTTGACGATCTCGTCGGTCTCGTGGTGGTACTGGCGGCGCTCGGAGTGGCCGGCGAGCACGTAGGAGCACTTGAGCTTGGCCAGCATCGAGCCGGAGATCTCGCCGGTGTAGGCACCGGAGTCGTGCTCGGAGACGTCCTGGGCGCCGTACCTGATCTTCAGCTTGTCGCCGTCGACCAGGGTCTGCACCGAGCGCAGGTCGGTGAAGGGCGGCAGCACGGCCACCTCGACCGCGTCGTAGTCCTTGTCGGCCAGGGCGAAGGCGAGCTTCTGGACGTGCGCGATGGCCTCGAGGTGGTTGAGGTTCATCTTCCAGTTGCCCGCCATGATCGGCGTGCGAGTGGTCATGCGGGGTCAGTCCTCCAGTGCGGCGAGGCCGGGGAGCGTCTTGCCCTCGAGGTACTCGAGGGAGGCGCCGCCACCGGTCGAGATGTGGCCGAATGCGTTCTCGTCGAAACCGAGCGTACGCACCGCGGCGGCGGAGTCACCGCCACCGACGACGGTGAAGCCGTCGGAGTCTACGAGGGCCTGGGCGACCGCCTTGGTGCCCTCGGCGTAGTCGGGGTGCTCGAAGACGCCCATCGGACCGTTCCAGAAGACGGTCTCGGCGTCGGCGAGCTTCGAGGCGTACAGCTCGCGGGTCTTCGGGCCGATGTCCAGGCCCTCCTGGTCGGCGGGGATCTTGTCCGCGTCGACCACGGTGTGCCGCGAGGGCGCCTTGGTCTTCAGGTCCGGGAACTCCGGGGAGACCAGGACGTCGACGGGCAGGACCAGCTCGACGCCGTTCTTCTCGGCGCGCTCCATGTACTCCCTGACCGCCGGGATCTGGTCCTCCTGGAGGAGGGAGATGCCGACCTCGTGGCCCTGCGCCTTGAGGAAGGTGTAGGCCATGCCGCCGCCGATGAGCAGCCGGTCGGCCTTGCCGAGGAGCTGGTCGATGACGGCCAGCTTGTCGGAGACCTTGGCGCCGCCGAGCACGACGACGTAGGGGCGCCTGACGTCGTCGGTGAGCTTCTTCAGGACGCCGACCTCGCGGGCGATCAGGTAACCGGCGTAGTGCGGCAGCCGGGCCGGGAGGTCGTAGACGGAGGCGTGCTTGCGGTGCACGGCGCCGAAGCCGTCGCCCACGTACACGTCAGCGAGCGCGGCGAGCCGGTCCGCGAACTCGGCGCGCTCCGCGTCGTCCTTGGAGGTCTCGCCGGGGTTGAAGCGCAGGTTCTCGATGACGGCGACCTGGCCGGGCTCCAGCCCGTCGACGGCGGCGTGGGCGGCGGGGCCGACGGTGTCCTGGGCGAAGGCGACCGGGGCGCCGAGGAGTTCACCGAGACGCTCGGCGGCGGGCAGCAGTGAGAAGGCCGGGTCCGGGGCGCCCTTGGGGCGGCCCAGGTGGGAGGCGACGACCACCTTGGCGCCCGCGTCCGCGAGGGCCTTGACGGTGGGCAGGACGGCGCGGATGCGGCCGTCGTCGGTGATGGTCCCGTCGGCCAGCGGCACGTTGAGGTCGGCGCGGACGAAGACCCGCTTGCCGCTCACGCCGTCGGCGAGAAGTTCGTCGATCGTCTTCATTGAGTGGACTCCTGAGGAGGGCTCGTGATGCCCCCGATCGTAAGAGGGCGTGGTCCATGCGTGAGACAGGGCCCGGTCAGCGCGGCCGTGCGCTGCCCGGGCCCTGCTCTCACTTCAAGGTCCTGCTGGGGTCGTTCAGAGCTGCTCGCCGACGAAGACCGTGAGGTCCACGAGGCGGTTGGAGTAACCCCACTCGTTGTCGTACCAGCCGAGGATCTTCACCGTGTTGCCGTCCTGCACCATGGTCAGGGAGGAGTCGAAGGTGCAGGAGGACGGGTCGCCGACGATGTCGGAGGAGACGATCTCGTCCTCGGTGTAGGACAGGTAGCCCTTGAGGGAGCCGTCCTCGGAGGCCTTCTTGAACGCGGCGTTGACCTCGTCCTTGGTGACCTCGCGCTGCAGCTCCACGACCAGGTCGGTGGCCGAGCCGGTCGGGACCGGGACGCGCATCGCGATGCCGTCGAGCTTGCCCTTGAGCTGCGGCAGGACCAGCGCGGTGGCCTTGGCGGCACCGGTGGTGGTCGGGATGATGTTCTCGGCGGCGGCGCGGGCGCGGCGCAGGTCCTTGTGCGGGAAGTCAAGGATGCGCTGGTCGTTGGTGTACGCGTGCACCGTCGTCATCAGGCCGCTGACGATGCCGAAGTTCTCGTCCAGGACCTTGGCCATCGGCGCCACGCAGTTGGTGGTACACGAGGCGTTGGAGATGACGTGGTCCGTCTCCGGGTTGTACTTGTCCTGGTTGACGCCCATGACGATGGTGATGTCCTCGTCCTTGGCCGGAGCCGAGATGAGGACCTTCTTGGCGCCGCCGGCGAGGTGCTTGGCGGCGTCGTCGCGCTTGGTGAAGATGCCGGTCGACTCGATGACGACGTCGACGCCCAACTCGCCCCACGGGATGTCGGCGGGGTTGCGCTCGGAGAGCACCTTGATGGTGTGGCCGTCGACCGTGATGGTGTCGGCGGTGTGCGTGACCTCGGCCTTGAGGCGGCCCAGGATGGTGTCGTACTTCAGCAGGTGCGCCGTGGTCGCGGTGTCACCCAGGTCGTTGACAGCCACAACCTCGATGTCCGCACCCTGCTCCAGCAGTGCGCGGAAGTAGTTACGCCCGATGCGGCCGAAGCCGTTGATGCCTACGCGGATCGTCACGAACCGATCTCCTCGTTGGTACGCCGGCTTATGCGGTGCCGGCGAGCTGTATTTGGGATGTCCCCGACCACCCCCGACCCTACCTCTCCGCGGCTCCCGGGGTGACATCGAGATGGCGCATACACGGGCAGGTCTTCCTTACCCGTCAGTAGGGTACGGACCAGCCCGGAACGGCGGTCGTTTCACTCCTTTTTGTCAGGGACTGACCGCCGTCGCGAGCGGGTATTTCACTCGTTCGTGAGGGTGTCGGCTCACCTGATGTCGGGTGCTTCCGCGCACCGTTGAGTAGGGGTCTCGCTCACCTGTGAGCGGCGGCCTCCCTCATCTGCCGAGCGC
This sequence comes from Streptomyces sp. NPDC005004, assembly GCF_053600675.1. Classification (NCBI taxonomy): domain Bacteria; kingdom Bacillati; phylum Actinomycetota; class Actinomycetes; order Kitasatosporales; family Streptomycetaceae; genus Streptomyces; species Streptomyces sp. NPDC005004. The sequence goes on along the minus strand of NZ_JBSGAH010000011.1, from coordinate 263,895 downwards.
GGCCAGCGCCTTGCGCGTCAGCGCGGTCCGGTCGGCCGCCGAGGACACCTGGTCCAGGCCGAAACCGAGCAGCACCGTGTCGCGGGTGGTGACCGCTCCGTAGGTGCGGAAGAGGGCGCCCGTGCGCGTCCAGTCCTTCAGCACGCCGGGGCTGCCGGGCGGGGGTCCGGCCGCACGCCAGGGACCGAGGGAGGTCTCGAAGCCCTCGGTGTCCCGTGCCGTGCCGCCGACGACGAGCGAGGCGTCGTCCACGAGGACGCCGTGCCCGCCGGTGCCGGGGTCGGTGACGTAGGAGACGGACACCTCGATGTTCCGGCCCGCGTAGGCGCTCAGGTCGAACTGCGTGTGCTGCCAGCCCGCCGAGGCGCCGGTGAGGCTGTGCCAGGCGCCGGTGGTGCCGGTCGCGGCGCAGGTGCCGCCGGAGAGCGTCAGATAGTGCCGCAGCCAGGGGTGCTCGCCGATCAGGAACCCGGCTCCGCACTCCTCGGGCACGGCGGTGCCGGTCGCGCCGCCCGCCTCGGGCAGCGTCGTCCAGTCGTCGGCGCCCACGGTGTGGACCTCGACGATCGCGTGGTCGTAGCCGGGCTCGGTGTCCCACAGCAGCCGGGTGCTCAGCGCGGGCTTGTCGGCGGCGCTGACACCGGTGAGGTCGACGGTGCGGGTGAGGCGCTTGTAGGCGTCGTCGGTGTGGACGGCGGCGGCCATGTACGAGCCCGAGTACGGGCCGTACGGCGTGGGGGCTCCGGCGAAGGCACCCGCGCCCGCGCTCTTGAACTGCGGGTAAGCGGCGACGGGAAGCTCGTCGGAGGTGACCCCGTAGGCACCGGCCGCGTCGAGCGGGTCGCCGGGCACGTCGCCGAGAGCGGCGGAGACCCCGGAGAGGGCGCCGGAGCCGGTGAGGGCGCTGACGCCCTTGACGGAGGTGCGGCTGTAGGCGCCCAGCCAGTACTGGCTGAAGTCGTTCGAGCGGTTGCCGCCGCCGAGGTCGACGCTGCCTCCGGCGGTCTCCCCCGCCTCGATCAGCCGGCCGCCCTCGTTGAGGTAGGCGCGCAACTGGAGCTGGACGGCGTTGCCGGGTCCGCCGGGGCCCGCGTAGTGCACGACCGTGCGGAAGTGGCCGAGGACGCCGAGCGCGTCCGGGGTTCCCCGGCTCGCGGTGTCCCACACCAGGGCCTGGTGTCCGGCCGCCCGCAGCGCGTCCGTGTAGGCGGTGGCCCGCGCGGCCTTCGCGCCCTCCTCGGCGACGACGAGGGTGTCGGCGGCGGGGCGCTTCTCGACGGTGTACGTGAAGGGGGTGCTGGCGGTCTCGGCGCCGCTCTTCCCCTTGCCGCTGAACCACACCTGGACCCGGTCGCCGGGCCTGCCCTCCGGCACCTCGGCGCGGTACTCGTCGAAGTAGAGGTGGTCGGCGCCGCCGTACCGCTCGCCGCCCTTCCAGGCGCGCAGGGTCCGCTGGTGCGTACGGCCGCCGTTGACGCGGTACTCGAGCCGCTTGTCGCGAACCGCCTTGCGCGCGACGACGGAGACCTCCTGGCCGGTGCCGCGCGCGTACGAGGTGGTGAAGGGGGCCGGGGTGAAGTCGGCCGCGCTCAGGCCGACCGACGAGGAGGGGCGGTCGGGGTGCGCGGCGGTCTCGGCGACGGACAGCGCGAAGGGGACGTTCTTCTCGAACTCCCGCTGGATCAGCCGCTCGTCGTCGGGGAAGCTGAACACCGACCGGCAGTCGTCCGGGTTCCACGCGTCGTCCGGGTCGGACTCCGAGGCCGTCTGGCAGGTGGACATCTCGGGAGTGAACATCGCCATGCCGTTGACGTTCGCGGCGTGCCCGTCCGCCTCGCCGTTGGTGGTGTACAGCTCCGAGGAGATCTGCGGGCGGTAGCCGGGAATCGCGGAGTGCTCCGGGGTACCGGCCAGCGCCTTGTAGAGGACGTCGTCGGGGCTGGGCGTGGCCACCTGCCAGCCGATGCCGTAGAGGAGGAGTTCGGCGGCGGAGTGGTAGTTGACGGCGTATCTGAAGCCGATCCGCTTCTCGAACGCGTCGAGCGCCTTCGTCTCGGGCTCGGAGGCGGGGGCGGGGCCCCGGTAGGTCTCGGAGGCGGGGCTGGGGGACGAACCCTCGTCGTCGTAGCCCCACTTGTAGGGGAAGTTGCGGTTGAGGTCGACGCCGTCGCCCGCGCCGATCACGCCGTCGCCGTTGAGGTCGCGCAGGTTCTTGCGCCACAGGCGGGTGTCGTCGCCGCGGAAGGTGTAGTCGTAGCCGTCGGGGTTGGCGGAGAGGACGAACCACAGCTCGGTGGTGTCGACGATCTTTCTGATCCGTTTGTCCGAGCGGTAGTTGTCCAGGTAGTGGTGCATCAGGCGCCGGGTCATCTCAGGGGTGATCCACTCGCGCGCGTGCTGGTTGGACAGGTAGAGCACGGCGGGCCTGGCGCCGTCCTTCGAGCGCCTGGCGTCCTTGGTCAGCTTGAGCGCGAGGATGTCCTTGCCCTGGACGGTGCGGCCGATGGACTCGACCTTGGCGAGGTCCGGGTGCTCGCGCGCCGTGCGCAGCAGCTCCTCCCGGAGGCCGCCGCTGCCGCTGTAGGGGCGGAAGACGCCCTGTGCGGCGGCCGCGATCCGCTTGTCCGCGGCCTTCGGCAGTTCGTGCTCGGTGAGGCGGACGCCCTGGGCGCGCAGTTGCCCGGCCTGGCGGTCGGTGAGGTACACCTCGACGGTGCTGCGGCCCGCTCCGGCCGCCTGTGCCTCGAGTTCACGGCCGTCCTGGCCCGCCGCGACCAGCAGGGGCAACTGGGCCCGGGTCACCTCGGCGCGGAAGACCTTGACCTCGGCGGCGCGGTCCGTCTTCGCGGGGCTCGCGGCGTGGGCCTGGGCCGGTACGGGCCCGAGGGCCGCCGTGCCCGCCAGCAGGGCTCCGGCGGCGAGGATCGATCTCACTGGGTGTCTCATGAACCCCCCTCGTGGTGGTCCGCCACAGCGCGGACCAGGTTGCCAGGCTCATGTCACACCAGGGGGCCGTCAAGGGCGCCTCACGGACACGCGAAAGCCGGTGCCGACCACCCGAACGGGCGCCCGGCACCGGCTCTCACACGGTGGATCTGCCGCGCCTCTCGGCCGGCGAGGCCGTGCGGCCCGGCCGAGAGGCGCGTGACTCAGCCGACGAGGTTGTCCGCCAGGTCCTCCGAGAGGTTGGCCTCCGTGCCCGGGATGCCCAGGTCGGAGGCGCGCTTGTCGGCCATCGCCAGCAGGCGGCGGATACGGCCCGCGACCGCGTCCTTGGTCAGCGGCGGGTCCGCGAGCGCGCCCAGCTCCTCCAGGGACGCCTGCTTGTGCTCCATGCGCAGCCGGCCCGCGGCGGCGAGGTGCTCGGGCACCTCGTCGGCGAGGATCTCCAGCGCGCGCTGCACCCGGGCCCCGGCGGCCACGGCGGCACGGGCCGAGCGGCGCAGGTTGGCGTCGTCGAAGTTGGCGAGCCGGTTGGCGGTGGCCCGCACCTCGCGGCGCATCCGCCGCTCCTCCCAGGCCAGCACCGACTCGTGCGCGCCGAGCCGGGTGAGCAGGGCGCCGATCGCGTCGCCGTCGCGGACGACGACCCGGTCCACCCCGCGCACCTCGCGGGCCTTGGCGGCGATGGACAGTCTGCGGGCGGCGCCGACCAGCGCGAGCGCCGCCTCGGGACCGGGGCAGGTCACCTCCAGCGAGGAGGACCGGCCGGGCTCGGTGAGCGAGCCGTGCGCGAGGAACGCGCCGCGCCAGGCCGCCTCGGCGTCACAGGTCGCGCCGGAGACCACCTGCGGCGGCAGGCCGCGGATCGGGCGGCCCCGGCCGTCCACCAGACCCGTCTGCCGGGCGAGCTGATCGCCGCCGGCGACCACCCGCACCACGTAGCGCGAGCCCCGGCGCAAACCGCCGGGTGCCATCACGATCAGTTCGGAGCTGTGGCCGAAGATCTCCAGAATGTCCCGCTTGAGGCGGCGGGCCGCCATCGCGGTGTCCAGCTCCGCCTCGATCACGATGCGCCCGCTCACCAGGTGGAGGCCGCCGGCGAACCGCAGAAGGGCGGAGACCTCCGCCTTCCTGCAGCAGGTCCGGGTGACGGGGAGCCGGGAGATCTCGTCCTTCACCGCTGCCGTCATCGCCATGGGCCGATCCTTCCATGCATCCGAAAAATACGGTCGTACGCGGCGGCCAACAGCTCCGGATCGTGCCGGGGAGTTCCGTCGGTCCGGGCCACCGGCGCCAGCTCGACCGCGGCTCCCAGCCGCTTGGCGGCCTCGGTGAGCGAATCGCGGTCGGGCACGGCCGCCTCGTCGGCCAGCACCACGTCCAGGGCGAGTTTAGGGGCGTGTCGCCCCAAAACCTCCAAATGACGCTGCGGGGAGAAGCCCTCGGTTTCGCCCGGCTGCGGGGCCAGGTTCAGCGGGAGCACCTTGCGTGCCTTGGTGTCGGTGAGCGCGTCGAGCAGTTCGGGGACCAGGAGGTGCGGGATGACCGAGGAGAACCAGGAGCCGGGACCGAGCACCACCCAGTCCGCGTCCAGCACCGCCTCGACGGCCTCGGGCACCGCGGGCGGGTCCGACGGCACGACGTGCACCGACTGCACCTCGCCCGGGGTGAGGGCGACGGTCGCCTGGCCGCGCACCGTGTCCACGTCCTCGGGCCGCTCCGGGTCGTGCCCCTTGACCAGCGCCTGCAACTCCAGCGGCACCGCCGACATCGGCAGCACGCGCCCGTGCGCGCCGAGCAGCTTGCCGACCAGGTCCAGTGCCTGCACATGGTCGCCGAGCTGCTCCCACAGCGCGACGATCAGCAGATTGCCCACCGCGTGGTCGTGCAGATCGCCCTTGGAGTGGAAGCGGTGCTGGATGACCCGGGCCCAGGTCTGGCCCCAGTCGTCGTCGCCGCACAGGGCGGCCAGTGCCTTGCGCAGGTCGCCGGGGGGCAGCACCCCCAGTTCGTCGCGCAGCCGGCCGCTGGAGCCGCCGTCGTCGGCCACCGTGACCACGGCGGTGAGGTCGCCGGTGATCCGGCGCAGCGCGGCGAGCGAGGCGGACAGGCCCATGCCGCCGCCGAGGGCGACCACCTTGGGCTGCGCCCCCCGCCTGCGCGGGCGGCCGCCGCGCGCTTCGGCGCGGCCCGCGCGGGCCTCCGCCATGGCGCGGCCGGCGCGCCCCTCCGGCACCACCCGGCGCAGGCCGGCGAGCCGCCGTGTACGTCCTGTCATTCCCGTCCCATGTCCCGGTGTACGACCACCGTCTCCACGCCCTCTGCCGCCAGACGCGCGGCGAGCTTCTCCGACATCGCTACCGAGCGGTGCTTTCCGCCGGTACAGCCGATGGCGATGGTCACATACCGCTTGCCCTCGCGCCGATACCCGGCCGCGATCAGGCGCAGCAGCTCGGCGTAGCGGTCGAGGAACTCCTTGGCGCCGGGCTGGTTGAAGACGTAGGAGGCGACCTCCTCGTTGACCCCCGTGAAGGGGCGCAGCTCCGGCACCCAGTGCGGGTTGGGCAGGAAGCGCATGTCGGCGACGAGGTCGGCGTCGACCGGCAGCCCGTACTTGAAGCCGAAGGACATCACCGTGGCCCGCAGCTCCGGCTCCTCCTCACCGGCGAACTGGGCGTCCATCTTGGCGCGCAGTTCGTGCACGTTGAGGCTGGAGGTGTCTATCACCAGGTCGGCGTCGCCGCGCAGCTCGCGCAGCAGCTCACGCTCGGCGGCGATGCCGTCCACGATCCGGCCGTCGCCCTGGAGGGGGTGCGGGCGGCGCACGGACTCGAAGCGGCGGACCAGGGCCTCGTCGGAGGATTCCAGGAAGACGATCCGCCGGGTCACGCCGCGGCCGTCGAGGTCGGCGAGGGACTCGCGGAGGTTGTCGAAGAAGCGGCGGCCGCGCACGTCGACGACGACCGCGATCCGGGCCACGTTGCCCTGCGAGCGGGCGCCCAGCTCCACCATGGTGGGGATCAGCGCGGGCGGGAGGTTGTCCACGACGAACCAGCCGAGGTCCTCCAGGCACTTGGCCGCGGTGGACCGGCCCGCCCCGGACATCCCGGAGATGATCACCAGCTCGGGGATGGCCGCATCCGGGGCCCCGTTCGCCATGCCGTCCGTACTCACCTGTGCTCCGTTCTCGCCGGCCGCTTCCCCTGGCCGTACCTCGCCCGCCTTCCCCTGCGCGCGTTCGCTCCGCTCGGGTCCCGTGTCGTGCTCGGTCATCTCTCCTGCCCCCGTCGGTCGTCCGGGAGAACCGCGCTCACGGGCTCTCCGGGGGAATCCGGCGTCGTGCCGGGTTCCTCGTCATCGATGATCTCTCCGGTCGCCGTGTTCACGGCGGGTCCGGCCGGGACGGCGCGGGCGAGTGCCGCGGCGATGGTCTCGGCCGTCTTCCGGCCTATGCCGGGTACTTCCTGGATCTGCTCGATCGTGGCGGCGCGCAGCCGCTTGACCGAACCGAAGTGCTTGAGGAGGGCCTGCTTGCGGGTGTCGCCGAGGCCGGGCACGTCGTCCAGCGGGCCGGAGCGCAGGCGCTTGGCCCGCTTGGTCCGCTGGTAGGTGATGGCGAACCGGTGGGCCTCGTCGCGCACGCGCTGGAGCAGATAGAGCCCCTCGCTGGTGCGCGGCAGCACGACCGGGTCGTCCTCGCCGGGCACCCAGACCTCCTCCAGGCGCTTGGCGAGGCCGCACACGGCGATGTCGTCGATCCCCAGCTCGTCCAGCGCCCGCTGGGCCGCCGCGACCTGCGGCTGACCGCCGTCGACCACGACGAGCTGCGGCGGATAGGCGAACTTCCGGGGACGGCCGTCGTCGTCCTTGAGCGGATCGGTGAACAGGTCGCCGTCCTGACCGGGACCGGGCAGGGGTGCGGCGGCCTGGGCAGGGGCGGGGAGCGGGGCGCCCTCGGCACCGGTGGGAAGGGGGTGCGGGGTGCCTTCGGTGCCGGCGGGGAGGGTGCCGTCGCCGAGGGACGCGCCCTCGGTGAGGGTGTCGTCGGCGCCGGACGGGCCGTCGGAGACGGGCGCGCCGTCCGTGAGCGGGACCCCGCCGTCCGCCGGGGTCTCCTCCTGCGCCGTCCACTCCCCGGACCGCTCCTTCTCCGCGAGGTAGCGCCGGAAGCGGCGGGTGATGACCTCGTGCATGGAGCGGACGTCGTCCTGTCCCGCGAAGCCCTTGATCTGGAAGCGGCGGTACTCGTTCTTGCGCTGGAGGCCGTCCTCGAAGACAACCATGGAGGCGACCACGTCGTCGCCCTGGAGGTGGGAGACGTCGTAGCACTCGATGCGCAGCGGGGCACTGTCCAGGCCGAGGGCGTCGGCGATCTCCTCCAGGGCGCGCGAGCGCGTGGTCAGGTCGGAGGCGCGCCTGGTCTTGTGCAGGGCGAGGGCTTGCTGGGCGTTGCGCTGCACGGTCTCCATGAGCGCCTTCTTGTCGCCGCGCTGCGGGATGCGCAGCGAGACGTTCGCCCCACGCCTGCCGGTCAGCCACTCCTGGACCGGCTCCACCGGGTCGGGCAGTGCCGGGACCAGCACCTCCTTGGGCACCGAGTCCCCGCTCTCCTCGCCGTAGAGCTGCTGGAGGGCGTGTTCGACGAGGGCGCCGGTGGTGATCTCCTCGACCTTGTCGGTGACCCAGCCGCGCTGACCGCGCACCCGGCCGCCGCGCACGTGGAAGATCTGGACGGCCGCCTCCAGCTCGTCCTCAGCGACGGCGATCAGGTCGGCGTCGGTCGCGTCGGCGAGCACGACCGCGTTCTTCTCCATCGCCTTCTTCAGGGCGCCGATGTCGTCGCGCAGGCGGGCGGCCCGCTCGTACTCCATCTCGTCGGCCGCCTCCGCCATCTGCTTCTCCAGACGGCGCAGATAGGTGCCGGTGCGGCCCGCCATGAAGTCGCAGAACTCCTCGGCCAGCTCGTAGTGCTCCTCCGGCGAGATCCGGCCGACGCAGGGAGCCGAGCACTTGCCGATGTACCCGAGGAGACAGGGGCGGTCGGTACGGGCGGCGTTCTTGAAGACGCCGGCGGAGCAGGTACGCACCGGGAAGACGCGCAGCAGCAGGTCGACGGTGTCGCGGATGGCCCACGCGTGGGCGTACGGCCCGAAGTACCGCACGCCCTTCTTCTTGTGACCGCGCATCACCTGGACGCGAGGGAACTTCTCGTTCATGGTCACCGCGAGGTACGGGTAGCTCTTGTCGTCGCGGTACTTGACGTTGAACCGGGGGTCGTACTCCTTGATCCAGGAGTACTCGAGCTGGAGCGCCTCGACCTCCGTGGACACCACCGTCCACTCCACGGACGCGGCGGTGGTGACCATCGACCGGGTGCGGGGGTGGAGGTTCGCCAGGTCCTGGAAGTAGTTGGCCAGGCGCTGGCGCAGGCTTTTGGCCTTTCCGACGTAGATCACCCGGCGGTGCTCGTCGCGGAATCGGTACACCCCCGGGGAGTCCGGGATGTCTCCCGGCCTGGGGCGGTAGCTGGAGGGGTCGGCCATGTCTCACACCCTACTGGCGAGGACGGACACCGCGTCGGGCCTGTGGACAACGCCGGCACCCGTACGGCGCACCGGGGCGGCCGAAGGGTGGGCACGGGGTGACGGCGGGGTGTCGGGAGCGTTACGGAAGGCCGCTCCCGGCGGCCGCCGCGGGCCCCGCGCGGGGCGTCGTACAGGGGTGGCGTGTGGGCCACCGCACTGTCCGAGGTGTTGTCGGGTCCAAGTCAACACGCTTCAATGCGGGGGAACTCGGGGCAGCGCCCGCACGGCGCACGCGCACGGCGTGCCGCGTGCCGACGCGCCCCGGTGCCCCACGGGGTGGCAAGCAGAACCCCGCGCCTCGGTCTGACCAGCCGAGGTGACACCTCACAGAAAGGCTTCTGTGCATGTGGCATGTCACAGAGCACACGGACGCCGCCGCTCCCCCGGACGTGCCCGAGCTGGACACGGTCCTGCGGGGCGGCCCCTTCCACGTGGCGCTGCGCGCCGCCATCGCCGCGCGCGGGCTGCCGCTCCAGCGTGTGCAGCACCATCTGACCCGCCACGGGGTCAAGGTGGGCCTGACCAGCCTGAGTTACTGGCAGCAGGGGGCGCGCCGACCGCAGCGCCCCGAGTCGCTGCGGGCCGTACGCGCGCTGGAGGAGATACTGCGGCTGCCGGAGGAGTCGCTGATCCGTCTGCTCGCCGAGTCCGGTGACCGATCCGTGCACGGACGCCCGGCGACCCGCTCCTACCGCTCCCTGCTGGAGACCTCGGGGGTGCTGCGCCGCCTCCAGGCCGAGCTGGGCTGGATCTCCGACGGCGGCCTGCACGTCCTCGGCCACCACGAACGCGTCCGGATCGGCACCCGGCGCGAGCTGGCCGCCCGCGAGTCCGAGCACATCGTGCGCGCCCACCGCGACGGCGTGGACCGCTTCGTCGCCGTCCACCAGGGCGACCCCGGCTGCGACCCGCGCGGCATGGCCGTCCGCGCCCTGGAGAACTGCCGCACCGGGCGCGTCCTGTTCGACCGGGACACGGGGGTCCTGGCGGCGGAGCTGCTCTTCGGCACCCGGCTGCGCCGGGGCGACACCTTCCTGTTCCGCTACGGCGTCGCCGACGGCACGGCCGGGGTCTCGCACGAGTACGTGCACCGGTTCGGCGCGCTGGGCGGCCAGTACGCGCTCCAGGTCCGCTTCGACAGCCCCGCGCTGCCGGTGCGCTGCCACCGCTTCAGCCAGGTCTCCCCGGCGGCGCCGCGCGGCGGCCGCGTCGAGCTGCCGGTGACGCACCCGTACCGCAGCGTCCACGTGGTCGAGCCCCGGGTGCGGCCGGGCATGGTGGGGATCGCCTGGGAGTGGGAGGGCCCGGTGGAGGCGTTGCCGGAGGGAGCGGCGGAGGCTTAGCGGGTCCGGTCCCGGCTGACGGGGTCAGCCCTTGGGGCCCGCGACGATCCTGCCCTTCGACACCTTCACCGGCAGTTCGTTCAGCGGCTCGGTGGCCGGGGCGGCGAGCACCTTGCCGGTCGCCGCGTCGAACTCGCTGCCGTGGCAGGGGCAGGTCAGGGTCGTGCCCTGGAGCTTGTTGATCGCGCAGCCCGCGTGCGTGCAGATCGTGCTGTACGCCTTCAGGGTGCCGTCCGCGCCCTTGCTGACGACCACGTTGTGGTCCCGGTAGAGCCTGGTCCCGCCCTTGGCGACCTCGCTCTCCGCGCCGAGGTCGACGGGCGCGGTCGGGGTCGGCGCGGAGGAGCCGCCCGGCGCCGCGCAGGCGGCCAGGCCGAGCCCGGCGACCGGGGCGACGGCGGCCCCTCGAAGGACGGTACGGCGGCTCGCGGACGACTGGGCCGGCATCAGGCTCTCCACAGGTCAGACGGTGTGCAGCCCGACGATACCCGGGCAGAGCGGACGGCTCGGGGGCGGGTGCGCGGGTGGTCCCCGGGGGCGGGAGGACGGAGAGTTCCGGCACGGGGCGCGCAGGCGGGGCACCCGAGCGGCACCGGGGCCGGGAACGGTGCCGGGAGCACGGGCGGCTCCGGGGCGGAACATGCGGGTGACTCCGCGTCCGGTGGGACGAGCGGCACCGGGGCGGGTCGTGCGGGCACTTCCCAGCGGGGCGTGCCGCGGAACGGGGGCGTCGCGCCTCCCACGCGCCGGGCCGCCACGCCCTCCGGTCGCAAGCGCTTGCGCAAGCGTTTACGGCCGGGTGGTGGATGGGATACCTTCCCGCCCGGAGAACTCTCGGCGCGACAGGCCGGGGGTTCGCCACGGGTACGGGCCACCGACGGTCCGTCCTCAGCCAGGAGGGCTCACCCGTGCCCCCGGCGGACACCCCGGGGAGGGAACCGCGATGCCCACCATGGCCGACGTCGCCCGGCGCGCCGGAGTCTCCGTGGCGACCGTGTCCCATGTGCTCAACGACACGCGTCCGGTCCTGCCCCACACCCGCCAGGCCGTCCTGGACGCGGTGGACGCCCTCGGCTACACCCCGAACACCCTCGCCCGCTCCCTGGTCACCTCGCGTACCCGCTCGATCGGGCTCGCGGTGTCCGCGATCAGCAATCCGTACTTCACCGAGATCCTCCAGGGCGTCGAGACCGCCGCCCTCGCCGAGGGCTACAGCCTCCTCATCGCCGACCCGCACGACGACCCCGAGCACGAGCTGAAGGTCGTCCAGTTGCTGCGCGAGCGCCGGGTGGACGGCATGATCGTCGCCCCCTCGGCCCGGCCGCAGGAGCTGGTGGCCTATCTCCGCCGCCAGGCCGTGCCGACGGTGTTCCTGGACCGGGTGATCACGCGGGACGACGAGGGCGGGGAGGGGGATGGCAGCTGCGAGGCGACCGGAGACGGCGGAGCGGCCGGGAGTGTCGGACTCCATCCCGGTGATCAGTTCGCGTCACAGGCAGGCGGTTTCGATCAGGTCTGTGCCGAGAACAGCGAGCCGATGGCCCGTCTCGTCACCCATCTCGCCGACCTGGGGCACCGTCGCATCGGCCTGATCGCAGGACTGCCCGGCCTCAGCACCACCAGCGAGCGGATCACCGGCTACCGCCGGGGCCTGGACGGCGCCGGGCTCCCCTACGACGCCCACCTGGTCGTCTCCGGCAGCTCCGAGTCGGCCGCCGCCGAGCACGCGACGGCCGACCTGCTCTCCAGACCCGGCGCGCCCACGGCTCTTGTCACCGCCAACAACGCGATGACCATCGGCGCCCTGCGCGCCCTGCGCGAGCGCGGGCTGAGCGTGCCGGACGACATCGCCCTGTGCTCCTTCGACGACTTCGCCTGGGCCGACCTCTTCTCGCCCCGGCTCACCGCCATCGCGCAGCCGAGCCGCGAGATGGGCGCCCGGGCCGTACGGGTGCTGCTCGACCGGCTGGCCGCGCCGGACCGGCCGACCACGACCGTCCGGCTGCCCTGCGCCTTCGTCCACCGCACCTCCTGCGGATGCCCGGAGGAGGTGCGCGGAGTGCGCGGCGGGGCCGAGGGCGCCGACGCGGGCCCCGCCGGGGAGCCCGACGCGCGCCCCGCCGGAGAGAACACGGAACCATCCGCGCAGTCCGAGAAGGGAACCACCTCGTGATCGTCGTCGCCGGTGAGGCACTGATCGACCTGGTACCGCAGGGCCCTGGCGCCCTGGCCGGCCTCAAGCCCGCGCTCGGCGGCGGCCCGTACAACACGGCCGTGGCCCTCGGCCGCCTCGGCTCCGCCACCGCCTTCGCCTCCCGCGCCTCGTTCGACGCCTTCGGGGAGGCCCTGCTCGACGGGCTGCGGCAGGCGGGCGTGGACGTGTCCGGGGTGCAGCGCGGCCCGGAACCCACCACCCTCGCGGTGGCCACGATCGACTCCGTCGGCTCGGCCGCCTACTCCTTCTACGTGGAGGGCACCGCCGACCGCCTCTTCACCGCACCCTCCGCACTCCCCGCCGGTACCCGCGCGGTGTCCTTCGGCACCTGCTCGCTCGTCCTGGAGCCGGGGGCGAGCGCCTACACGGAGCTGATGCGGACGGCCGCCGGTCAGGGCCTGTTCACCGCGCTCGACCCCAACATCCGCACCGGGCTGATCCCGGACGCGGACGCCTACCGGGCCCGCTTCCGCGGCTGGCTGCCCTCGGTGACGCTGCTGAAGCTGTCCGAGGAGGACGCTGCGTGGCTCGGTGGCAGCCCGGCCGAGTGGCTGGCCGCCGGTCCGTCGGCCGTCGTGCTCACCCGGGGCGGCGACGGCCTCACCGCCTTCACGCGGGACGGCGCGGAGTACTCCGTGCCCGGCGAGAAGGTCGATGTCGTGGACACCATCGGAGCGGGTGACACGGTGAACGCCGCCCTGCTGCACGGACTTTCCGCCCAGGACGCGCTGTCCGCGCAGGCGGTGGCCGGTCTCGGCGCCGACGGCTGGCACCGGTTGCTGCGCTTCGCCGCCCGGGCCGCGGCGCTCACCTGCTCGCGGGCGGGCGCGGAGCCGCCGTACGCGGCGGAGCTGGGCGAGTGGTGATCCTGTCCGGGCCGTGCGGCCCGGGCGCCTGACGGTGGTACGAGCGGCGCCCCCGGGGAAGTTCCCGGGGGCGCCGCTCGGTGACGAGCCGTCAGTCTGAGGGCGGTCAGGCCTTGGGGGCCCGCGTCGTCGTCTTCTTCGCTGCCGCCGTCTTCTTCGTCGCCGTGGTCTTCTTGGCCGCGGCGGCCTTCTTGGTGGCGGTGCTGTTGACCTTGGCGGTCGCCGTCTTGGCGGTCGTGGCCTTCTTCGCCGCCACCGTCTTGGCCGTCTTGCGGGTGGCGCGCGCCTTGACCGGCTCCGCGTCGCTGATCCGGTCGGCACCCAGGACCTCGCGCAGGAACTTGCCGGTGTGGCTGGCCGGAACCGCGGCGACCTCCTCGGGCGTGCCCTCGGCGACCACGATGCCGCCTCCGGCGCCGCCCTCCGGACCCATGTCGATGAGCCAGTCGGCGGTCTTGATCACGTCAAGGTTGTGCTCGATGACGATGACCGAGTTGCCCTTGTCCACCAGGCCGGAGAGCACCTTCAGCAGCTTGCTGATGTCCTCGAAATGCAGACCGGTGGTCGGCTCGTCCAGGACGTAGACCGTGCGGCCGGTGGAGCGCTTCTGCAGTTCGCTGGCGAGCTTGACGCGCTGCGCCTCGCCGCCGGACAGGGTGGTGGCGGACTGACCCAGCCGGACGTAGCCGAGGCCGACGTCCTTGAGCGTGCGCAGATGCCGGGAGATCGCGGGGACGGCCTCGAAGAACTCGGTCGCCTCCTCGATCGGCATGTTCAGCACGTCGGCGATGGACTTGCCCTTGTAGTGGACCTCCAGGGTCTCCCGGTTGTACCGGGCGCCGTGGCAGACCTCGCACGGGACGTAGACGTCCGGGAGGAAGTTCATCTCGATCTTGATCGTGCCGTCGCCCGCGCAGTTCTCGCAGCGGCCGCCCTTGACGTTGAAGGAGAAGCGGCCCGGCATGTAGCCCCGGACCTTCGCCTCGGTGGTCTCCGCGAAGAGCCTGCGGACGTGGTCGAAGACGCCGGTGTAGGTCGCCGGGTTGGACCGCGGGGTGCGGCCGATGGGCGACTGGTCGACGTGCACGACCTTGTCCACCAGGTCGTCGCCGTCCACGCGCGTGTGCCGTCCGGGGACGTTGCGCGCGCCGTTCAGCTCGCGGGCCAGGTGGGTGTAGAGGATGTCGTTGACCAGCGTGGACTTGCCGGAGCCGGACACGCCGGTGACGGCCGTGAACACGCCCAGTGGGAAGGCCACGTCGATGTCCCGCAGGTTGTTCTCGCGGGCACCGCGCACGACGAGCTGCCGGTCCGGGTCGAGCGGGCGGCGCACGTCCGGGACCGGGATGGCCTTGCGGCCCGAGAGGTACTGACCGGTCTGCGACTCGGTGTTGGCCAGCAGCTCCTTGAGGTCACCGCTGTGCACGACCTTGCCGCCGTGCTCACCGGCGCCGGGGCCGATGTCCACGATCCAGTCGGCGACCTTGATGGTGTCCTCGTCGTGCTCGACCACGATGAGCGTGTTGCCCATGTCGCGCAGCCGGACCAGGGTCTCGATCAGCCGGTGGTTGTCCCGCTGGTGCAGACCGATGGACGGCTCGTCCAGGACGTAGAGCACGCCGACCAGGCCGGAGCCGATCTGGGTGGCCAGACGGATGCGCTGGGCCTCGCCGCCGGAGAGGGTGCCCGCCGCGCGGTTGAGCGAGAGGTAGTCCAGGCCGACGTCGACCAGGAACCGCAGCCGCTCGTTGACCTCCTTCAGCACGCGCTCCGCGATCTTCTTGTCGCGGGCGTTCAGCTTCAGCTCGCCCAGGAACTCCGCGCAGTCGCTGATCGACATGCCGGAGACCTCGGCGATCGACTTCCCCATGATGGTGACCGCGAGGACGATCGGCTTCAGCCGCGTGCCCTGGCAGGAGGGGCAGGGCACCTCGCGCATGTAGCCCTCGAAGCGCTCACGGCTGGAGTCGCTCTCGGCCTCGCTGTGCCGCCGCTTGACGAAGGGCACCGCGCCCTCGAAGGGCGTGGTGTAGCGGCGCTCGCGGCCGTACCGGTTGCGGTAGCGCACCTCGATCTGGGTCTTGTGGCCGTACAGCAGGGCCTTCTTCGCCCGCTGCGGCAGCCCGGCGAACGGGATGTCGGTGCGGAAGCCCAGCGCGTCCGCGAGGGCGCCGACCAGGCGGCCGAAGTAGTCCTTGGTGTGGCCGTGCGACCAGGGGTGGATGGCGCCCTCGTCGAGGGACTTCTCCTCGTCCGGGACGATCAGCTCCGGGTCGACCTCCATGCGGGTGCCGATGCCGGTGCACTCGGGGCAGGCGCCGAACGGAGAGTTGAAGGAGAAGGAGCGGGGCTCCAGCTCCTCGAAGGAGAGGTCGTCGTACGCGCAGTACAGATGCTCCGAGTACATGCGCTCGCGCTCGGGGTCGTCCTCGGGGAGGTCGACGAAGTCGAGCACGACCATGCCGCCGGACAGACCGAGGGCGGTCTCCACGGAGTCGGTGAGGCGGCGCTTGGCGGAGTCCTTCACCGTGAGGCGGTCGACGACCACCTCGATGGTGTGCTTCTCCTGCTTCTTCAGCGTCGGCGGCTCGGAGAGCTGGATGGTCTCGCCGTCGACCCGGGCGCGCGAGTAGCCCTTGGTCTGGAGCTCGGCGAAGAGGTCCACGAACTCGCCCTTGCGCTCGCGCACCAGCGGGGAGAGGACCTGGAAGCGGCTGCCCTCGGGCAGCTCCAGGACCTTGTCCACGATGGCCTGCGGCGACTGGCGCGCGATCGGGCGCCCGCACTCGGGGCAGTGCGGCTTGCCCACGCGTGCGAAGAGCAGGCGCAGGTAGTCGTAGACCTCGGTGATGGTGCCGACCGTGGAGCGGGGGTTGCGGGAGGTCGACTTCTGGTCGATGGAGACGGCCGGGGAGAGGCCCTCGATGAAGTCGACGTCGGGCTTGTCCATCTGGCCGAGGAACTGCCGGGCGTACGAGGAGAGCGACTCCACGTAGCGACGCTGGCCCTCGGCGAAGATCGTGTCGAAGGCCAGGGAGGACTTGCCCGACCCGGACAGGCCCGTGAAGACGATGAGCGCGTCACGCGGCAGGTCGAGCGAGACATTCTTGAGGTTGTGCTCGCGCGCGCCACGGACGATGAGACGGTCGGCCACGCCGGTCCGCACCTTTCTTGAGAGAAGTGACAGGGGCGGGGCCCCCGTGCTCTTCCAGGCTAGGGGGAGCCACTGACAACGTCGGTCGGGATTCCCGGTTGCATAACAACCTCGGGGCCCTGAACATGCCCGGCGCTACTCACGACGATATAGCACGCGCTTTCGATTACCGGGTCTGGTTCGCCACCTTCACCCGAAGGAGTGGCGGGACTAGGGTTCGACGCATGATCGACGATGCGCATGACCTGGCATGTGTACACGCGGCGACGGAACGGCTCCTGAGCGCTGCCGCCGGACTGGACAACGCCTCATTGGCCGAGCCGTCACGGCTTCCGGGCTGGAGCCGGGGACACGTCCTCGCCCACCTCGCCCGCAACGCCGACGCTCTCGTGAACGTCCTCGAAGCCCGTCCCATGTACGCCGACGCCGAGACCCGCGACGCCGACATCGAGCGTGACGCCCCGCGCCCGCTCGCCACCCAGCTCGACGACCTGCGCGCGAGCGCGGACCGGTTCCGGCGCACCGCCGAGGCCCCGGCGGACCGGAACCGCACCGTCGAGCTGCGCAACGGCGTCACCGACACCGCGGCCATGGTGCCGTTCCGGCGCTGGGCCGAGGTCGCGCTGCACCACGTGGACCTCGGCACGGGGTACGAGCTGGAGGACCTCCCGGCGGAGTTCACCGAGCGGGAGACCGACTTCCTCACGGAGCGGTTCGCGAAGCACCCGGACGTCCCCCCGACGGTTCTGGTCTCCGAGACGGGACGGACCTGGACGACCGGCGGGGGCGCCCCGGGCGGTACGGTCACCGTCGAGGGACCGGCCGCAGAACTGCTCGGCTGGCTCGCCGGCCGCCGCGACGGCTCCGCGCTGACGGTACGGGGCGGCGCCCTGCCCGCCCTGCCCCCGCTCTGACTGCCGGGCTCGTACATCGGCGGCCCGCCGGACGCTCCCCCGCTATAGGCTGATCACCATGACGTACAGCGGCGAGGTCAAGGTCGGCGGACCGGCCGACGTGCACGAGCTCAAAGACCTGATGATCACCAAGATCGCGGTCGGCCCGATGAACAACAACGCCTATGTGCTGCGCTGCCGGGCCACCGACGAGCAACTGCTGATCGACGCGGCCAACGACGCGCACGCACTCCTCGGCACGATCGGCGAGGACGGCGTCGCGTCCGTCGTCACCACGCATCGGCACGGCGATCACTGGCAGGCGCTCGCCGAGGTCGTCGCCGCCACGGGCGCGCGCACCTACGCGGGGCGCGAGGACGCCCCCGGCATCCCGGTCGCCACGGACGTGCTCGTGGACGACGGCGACGTCATCCGCGTCGGCCAGGTGGAACTCACCGCCCGCCACCTCGTCGGCCACACCCCGGGCTCCATCGCCCTGGTCTACGACGACCCGCACGGCCACCCGCACGTCTTCACCGGCGACTGTCTCTTCCCCGGCGGCGTCGGCAACACGCACAAGGACCCCGAGGCGTTCGCGAGCCTCATCCAGGACGTGGAGACGAAGATCTTCGACGTGCTGCCCGACGAGACCTGGGTCTACCCCGGCCACGGCGACGACACCACCCTGGGCGCCGAGCGCCCGCACCTGCCGGAGTGGCACGCGCGCGGCTGGTGAGCAGGCGGGGCGGGCGCGACCGGGCGCCGGTAGGGGCGTCGGGCGGGAGCGCGCTGCCGGGCGCCCGCCTGCACGGGCCGGGAGCGGCCGTTACGCGTCCGCCTGCGCCGCCCCGGCCAGTGTGGCCACCCGCTCGACCGCGAAGACGTACCCCTGCACCCCGCAGCCCGCGATCACACCGTCGGCGCGGAGCGAGACGTACGAGTGGTGCCGGAACGACTCGCGCTGGTGGATGTTGGAGATGTGCACCTCGACGACGGGCATCCCGTCGCAGGTGTTGAGCGCGTCGAGGATCGCGACCGAGGTGTGGGAGTAGGCGCCGGGGTTGATGACGATCCCGGCGTGGCCGAGCCGTGCCTCGTGGATCCAGTCCACCAGTTCGCCCTCGTGGTTGGACTGCCGGAAGTCCACCGTGCCGCCGTACCCGGCCGCCGCAGCGACACACATCGCCTCCACGTCGGCGAGCGTGTCCTTGCCGTAGATCTCGGGCTGCCGCTGGCCTAGGAGGTTCAGATTGGGCCCGTTGAGAATCATGATCGGGGCGCTGGCCAGGGTGCGGGGCACGGTTCCTCCGGTCCGTCAGGGGTGCGGTACTCCACGACCGCTCGTCGGACCGGTCTATCACGGCGGCTTCGGGCGGTGCCGGACGGCTACGGGTTGATCGCCAGCTCCAGGTAAGCCGCGAACACCACCAGGTGGACGCCGCCCTGGAGCGGGGTGGCCCGGCCCGGTACGACCGTCAAAGTGCCGACGATCACGGTCAGCGCGAGCAGCAGCATGTGCGTGGAGCCGAGGCCCAGTACGAGCGGTCCCGGCAGCCAGAGGGAGGCGAGGGCGACGGCGGGGATGGTCAGGCCGATGCTGGCCATGGCGGAGCCGAGCGCGAGGTTGAGGCTGGTCTGGACGCGGTCTCGGCGGGCCGCGCGCAGGGCGGCGATCGTCTCGGGCAGCAGCACGAGCAGGGCGATGATCACGCCGACCACCGCCTGGTGCAGCCCCGCCCGCTCCACCGCCGACTCGATGGTGGGCGACACCCCCTTGGCCAGCCCGACCACGCCCACGAGCGCGAGGCCGAGCAGCCCGAGGCTGATCCACGCCCGGCGGGCGGTGGGGGGCTCGGGGTGCCGGCCGGCGGTGACGATCTGGCCCTCGCGGGTGACCGACAGGAAGTAGTCGCGGTGCCGCACGGTCTGGGTGGCCACGAACAGGCCGTAGAGGATGAGCGAGGATAGCGCGGCGAAGGACAGTTGCACGCTGGAGAACTCGGGGCCGGGCTTGCTGCTGGTGAACGTCGGCAGCACGAGGCTGAG
Organism: Streptomyces sp. NPDC005004; assembly: GCF_053600675.1. NCBI lineage: Bacteria > Bacillati > Actinomycetota > Actinomycetes > Kitasatosporales > Streptomycetaceae > Streptomyces > Streptomyces sp. NPDC005004. The sequence goes on along the minus strand of NZ_JBSGAH010000011.1, from coordinate 244,850 downwards.
CGTCGCCAGGGTCGCCACCGTCGCGAGGGCGGCTCCGCTGCCCTCGGGGTTGAACACCGCCGTGCCGTGGTGCAGCGAGGCGACCAGGAGACAGAGCCCGAGGATACCGTTGCAGGTGATCATCACGGCGGCGAAGACGGTGTCCCGGGCGAGGGTGGCACCCTTCTGCCCCCCGTCGATCATCAGGGTGACGATCAGCGCCACCTCGATGATCGTCACCGCGACGGCCAGCACCAGGGAGCCGAAGGGTTCGCCCACCCGGTGGGCGACGACCTCCGCGTGGTGCACGGCCGCCAGGACGGACCCGGCGAGCACCAGGGTGATCAGTCCGACGAATCCCACCGGCAGCTTGCGCCCCCAGGTGAGGGCCAGCAGGACGACCGCGAGCACCGGCACGAGGAGCGTCCACCGTGCGGCGAGCGACCTGAGCCGAGTGATCATGCAGCGATGGTGGCAGAGACGGACACGCTTCGCATTCCGTCCCTGCCGGGCACCGCTTCGGGGGTCGCCGCGGACGTCAGGCGTCCACGTCGGTCTTCACCTGGTCCTTGCCGCTCCTGCCCTCGGCCGCTTCCAGGGCCGCTTGCTTCCGGGTCGCCAGCAGGCTGGTGACCGTGGTGACGATCAGGACGCCGCAGATCACGCCGAGCGAGACCGGGATGCTGATCTCGGGGACGTGTACCCCGGACTCGTGGAGGGCGTGCAGCACCAGCTTGACGCCGATGAAGCCGAGGATGATCGACAGCCCGTAGGACAGGTGCACCAGCTTGCTCAGCAGGCCGCCTATGAGGAAGTAGAGCTGCCGCAGACCCATCAGGGCGAAGGCGTTGGCGGTGAAGACGATATACGGGTCCTGGGTCAGGCCGAAGATCGCGGGGATCGAGTCCAGCGCGAAGAGCACGTCGGTGGTGCCGATGGCCAGCATCACGACCAGCATCGGGGTCATGACCCGCTTGCCGTTCTGCTGGATCCACAGCTTGGTGCCGTGGTACCGGTCGGCCACGCCGAACCTGCGCTCGGCCGCCTTCAGGAGCTTGTTCTCCTCGTACTCCTCGTCCTCATGGTCGGACCGGGCGTCCTGGACGAGTTTCCAGGCGGTCCAGATCAGGAAGGCACCGAAGAGGAAGAACACCCAGGAGAAGCTGGCGATGATCGCGGCTCCGGCGGCGATGAAGACCGCCCGCAGGACCAGGGCTATGAGCACGCCGACGAGCAGCACGCGCTGCTGGTACCGCGCGGGGACGGCGAACTTCGCCATGATCAGGACGAAGACGAAGAGGTTGTCGACGCTCAGCGACTTCTCGGTGATGAAGCCGGCGAAGAACTCTCCGGCCGGGCGTCCGCCCCCGAAGACGAACAGTCCGAGGCCGAAGAGTCCGGCCAGGGCGATCCAGACGGCTGTCCAGACGCCCGCTTCCTTGATGGAGACCTCGTGCGGCTTACGGCCGATGAAGAAATCGACGGCGATCAGCGCGGCGAGACCCGCGACGGTGAGGACCCAAAGGGTCACGGAGACTTCCACGGCACCTCCGGCATGGGATAACGGCAAACACATCAGCTTGTCGCTGCTGCCGGAGGTCTCTTCCACCCGGGAAACGGGCCGACGCCCCGGGACCGTTCAGGTCCGTACTGACGGGCGCGCCGCGATGAGGAGTACTCCCCTCCGTACGGACGACAGTACCCCAATAACCAAGGAAGAGTAAAGGGAAGAGTAAAATAAAGACCAAGTTCGCAGGTCAGAGCATCTTTACCATTGCTTGATCATGCCTCCCGCTACAGGTGCGGCAGGATCGCCGGCATCAGGTCCTGGAAGGTGCGGCCCCGGGCCGGCTCACCGAGGGCCGTCAGCTTCCAGCCCTGGCCCGCGCGGTGGACCTTGGCCATGATCTGGGCGGTGTACTCGCCGCCGCCCGCCAGCGTGTAGCGGGCCAGCTCCTGAGCGTTGGTCTCGTCGACCAGGCGACAGAAGGCGTTCTCCACTTCCTGGAACGTCTGGCCCGAGAACGAGTTCACGGTGAACACGATCTGGTCGACGTGGGCCGGGACGCGCTGGAGATCCACGAGGATGGCCTCGTCGTCCCCGCCGTGACCGACGCCGCCGACCAGGTTGTCCCCGGTGTGCCGGACGGAACCGTCGTCGCTCACCAGATGGCGGAAGAAGACGACGTCGACCGGCTGCTTCTCGGCGAAGAGCACCGCCGAGGCGTCCAGGTCGATCTCGCGGGTGCGCGAGCCGAACAGCCCGCGCCGCTTCGCCGCCTGCCAGCCGAGCCCCATGCGGACCGCGGTCAGGCTGGCCCCGTCCTGCTTCTCCAAACTGATGGCCTGTCCCTTGGACAAGTTGACGGTCACGGCTGCTTCCCCTCTCGGTGCTTCCCCTGTTGCCGCGTGTCACGCGGTTGTCAGGAACCCTACGCAGGGCCACCGAGCGTGCCGAACCCCGCCCCGTGCTTTGTGTCGGTGTTGCAACACACCGCGCGGGCGGGGTCCTGGCATGTCCAGCGGGTCAGGCGAGGCCCGCCTCCCGCATCTGGCGCAGCTCCTTCTTCATCTCGGAGACCTCGTCGCGCAGCCGGGCGGCGATCTCGAACTTCAGCTCCGCGGCCGCGGCGCGCATCCGCTCGGTCATCTCCTCGATCTGCTCCGCCAGCTCGGCGGCCGGACGGTCGGTCGGCGCCGCGGCCTTGCCCCGCGCGGACTTCGTGGACTTCGCCGTCTTGGAGTCGGCCTTCGCGTTCTTCGCCGCCTTGTCGCCGAGCGACGGCACGGGTGCCTTGGCCGCCTTGCCGTCCTTCTGCTTGCGGTAGCCCGAGCCCAGCAACTGCTCGGTGTCCACCTCTTCGCGGGCGATCTGCGCGACGATGTCGTTGATCTTCTTGCGCAGTGGCTGCGGATCGATGCCCTTGGCCTTGTTGTAGGCGATCTGCTTCTCGCGGCGCCGGTTGGTCTCGTCGATGGCCTTCGCCATCGCCGGGGTGATCTTGTCGGCGTACATGTGGACCTGGCCGGAGACGTTGCGCGCCGCGCGGCCGATGGTCTGGATCAGCGAGGTCCCCGAGCGCAGGAAGCCCTCCTTGTCGGCGTCGAGGATGGCCACCAGGGACACCTCCGGCAGGTCCAGGCCCTCGCGCAGGAGGTTGATGCCGACCAGGACGTCGAACTCGCCGGAACGCAGCTCGCGCAGCAGCTCCACGCGGCGCAGGGTGTCCACGTCGCTGTGCAGGTAGCGCACCTGGATGCCCAGCTCCAGGAAGTAGTCCGTGAGGTCCTCGGCCATCTTCTTGGTGAGGGTGGTGACCAGGACGCGCTCGTCCTTCTCGGTGCGCTCGCGGATCTCGTGCACCAGGTCGTCGATCTGGCCCTCGGTGGGCTTCACGACGACCTCGGGGTCGACCAGGCCGGTCGGGCGGATGATCTGCTCCACGAAACCGTCGCCGCGCGAGAGCTCGTAGGCGCCCGGGGTGGCGGACAGGTAGACGGTCTGGCCGACGCGCTTCTGGAACTCCTCCCACTTCAGCGGGCGGTTGTCCAGCGCGGAGGGCAGCCGGAAGCCGTGGTCGACCAGGGTGCGCTTGCGGGAGGCGTCGCCCTCGTACATGGCGCCGATCTGCGGGACCGTGACGTGGGACTCGTCGATGACGAGCAGGAAGTCGTCCGGGAAGTAGTCCAGCAGGGTGTTGGGCGCGGAACCGGGGAGGCGGCCGTCGAAGTGCATCGAGTAGTTCTCCACGCCGGAGCAGCTGCCGATCTGGCGGAGCATCTCGATGTCGTAGGTGGTGCGCATCCGCAGCCGCTGGGCCTCCAGGAGCTTGCCCTGCTTCTCCAGCTCGGTCAGCCGCTCGCCCAGCTCCTTCTCGATGTCGTTGACCGCCCGCTCCAGGCGCTCCGGGCCGGCGATGTAGTGCGAGGCCGGGAAGACGTAGAGCTGCTGGTCGTCGGTGATGATCTCGCCGGTGACCGGGTGGAGCGTGGAGAGCGCCTCGATCTCGTCGCCGAACATCTCGATGCGGACGGCCAGCTCCTCGTAGACCGGGAAGATCTCGATGGTGTCGCCGCGCACGCGGAAGGTGCCGCGGGTGAAGGCCATGTCGTTGCGCGTGTACTGGATGTCGACGAAGCGGCGCAGCAGCTCGTCCCGGTCGATCTCGTCGCCCACGCGGAGCGGGACCATGCGGTCCACGTACTCCTGCGGGGTGCCGAGGCCGTAGATGCAGGAGACGGAGGCGACCACGACCACGTCGCGGCGGGTGAGCAGGGAGTTCGTCGCCGAGTGACGCAGGCGCTCGACCTCCTCGTTGATCGAGGAGTCCTTCTCGATGTAGGTGTCCGACTGGGGGACGTACGCCTCGGGCTGGTAGTAGTCGTAGTACGAGACGAAGTATTCGACCGCGTTGTTCGGCAGCAGCTCACGGAACTCGTTGGCCAGCTGGGCGGCCAGCGTCTTGTTCGGCGCCATCACCAGGGTGGGGCGCTGGAGCTTCTCGATCATCCACGCCGTGGTGGCGGACTTGCCGGTGCCGGTCGCGCCGAGCAGGACGACGTCCTTCTCCCCGGACTCGATGCGCTTGGCCAGGTCGGCGATGGCCGCCGGCTGGTCGCCGCTGGGCTGATAGGGGCTGACGACCTCGAAGGGCGCCACCGTGCGTTCGATCTGGGAAACGGGCCGCATGTCATCTACGGTACGACCCGCCGCTGACAACGGGCCGGGTCAGTGGCCGTGCGGGGCCCGGGAGCCCTGCGCCCCGGCGTGGCCGACGGGCTGGCGGCCGGGCCGGTACGGCGGGCGAAGGTGCTGGTGGGAGGGGATGGTGGCGGCCGGGACGCCCGGTTTGGACTCGGCGGCCGGGCGCGGTCGGCCGCCCTTGACCATGAGCGGGTCGAACACGACGACGACCCCGGCGAGGAGCAGCAGGGCGAGCGGTCCGACGAGGATCGGCACCAGGTCCTCGGCGGGCGCGCCGGGCGGGACGGTGTGCGCGGTGTGGTGCAGGTGCACGCCGAGGGCGGCCATGCCGGTGTAGTGCATACCGGTGACGGCGAGGCCCAGGACGAGGCTGGCGCCGACGCTGCCCGCGAGGCCCCGGACGCGTCCGGCGGCCCACAGGGCGGTGGTCGCGGCCGCGACGGCGATCACGACGGAGGCGGCCACGGTGAGCGTGTTGTAGGTGAAGTGGCCACCGAACCGGACCGCCGCCATGCCGAGGTAGTGCATTGAGGCGACACCCAGACCGGTGATCGTGCCGCCGGTGACGAGCGAGGTGCGGTCGGTGCCCCGGTAGCCGACGATGAAGATCCCGACGCCGACCATGACGACGGCGAGTCCGAGGCTCGCCCAGGTCATGGGGCCGTCGAAGCGGAGCGGCGTTCCGTCGACGGAGAAGCCCATCATGGCGATGAAGTGCATGGTCCAGATGCCGGAGCCGATCGCGACCGACCCGAGCGCCAGCCACGCCGCCCGCCGCACGCGTGTGACCAGCAGGGACCGTGCCACGCAGCGCAGCCCGAGGGCGCCGCCGAGACATGCCATCACGTAGCCCACAAGAGGGGTCGCCACCCCGTAGTCGAAGCCGTCGACCGTGCCCTGCATCCGCGGCTGCCCTTCCGCCCAAACGTGTAACCGGAACCCCCGGAACACTCCCCTGGCCCAGGACCGCGGCTGGCGGTCGGGGTTGACGCAGAGAGTATGACCGCCACCGGAATGGTCGAATGATTATCCGGCAAAGAATCACGGCCTCACCCCACTTGTGCGGCAGAGGTGTGCGCGGTTGGCCCACAGCGTTCATCCTGTGGCCCTCCTGCGCCCGCGTGCCGTTGACGCTCTGCTGTCACTCTGGTGCTGTCGGTATTCGCTGGACGTGAGGAGTACCCATGCACGCGCACGCAGTCGCCGCAGTGGCCACCGCGGCCCTGGGAACGGCTGTCCTGCTGGCCCCCGCCTCCGACGCGCGGCCGGCCCGGGCCGTGACCCAGCCCACGGTGATCGCCCACCGGGGCGCCTCCGCGTACGCCCCGGAGAACACGCTGGCCTCCATCGACAAGGCCGCGAGGCTGGGCTTCACCTGGGTCGAGAACGACGTGCAGCGCACCAAGGACGGCCGCCTGGTCGTCATCCACGACGACAACCTGGCACGCACCACCAATGTCGAGAAGGTCTTCCCGCACCGCGCGCCCTGGAAGGTGAAGGACTTCACCGCCGCCGAGATCGCCCGCCTGGACGCGGGCAGCTGGTACTCCCCCAAGTACGCGGGCACGCGCGTGCCGACGCTGGAGCAGTACATGCGCCGTGTCGAGCACAACCACGAGAGCCTGCTCATGGAGGTCAAGAACCCCGAGCTGTACCCCGGCATCGAGCAGCAGATCCTGAAGTCCCTGGGCAACGAGGGCTGGCTGGACAAGGCACATCTCAAGCGGCTGATCGTGCAGAGTTTCAGCGGCGGCAGCGTGCGCAAGGTGCACCAGCTCAAGCCCGCCGTCACCACCGCCCTGCTGGGCCGCCCGGCCGTGACCAGGCTGAACGTGTACGCGCGTTACGTCGACCTGATCAACCCCTCCCACGACACCATCTCCACCAGCTACGTCTCCACCGTGCACGCCTTCACCGGAGCGCACGGCAGGCCGCTGCGGGTCTTCGCCTGGACGGTCAACGACGCGGCCACGGCCCGCAAGGTCCGGGGCTACGGCGTGAACGGGGTCATCACGAACAAGCCGGACATGGTGCGGGCGGCACTGAGCGCGAGCTGAAGCGCGAGGGCGTTGGCGTCAGTCAGTGCCCGAGTCACGACCGCCGGAACCCGAGTATCAGCATCAATGTCAGTGCCGGGTCGTACGGTGGGCCCATGGACAGCCATGGGCAGGACGAGCAGCGGGTCGTGTGGACCGTCGTGGACACCGGCATCGGCCCGCTGATGCTGGCGGCGACCCGCCAGGGACTGGTCAACGTCGTCTTCCACGCCACGGACGCGATCCGCGAGCGCGTCCTTGAGCGGCTGACGGCCAGGCTGGGCGCCGAGCCCGTCGAGGACCCGGACGCCCCGCTGCTCGTGGAGGCGATACGGCAGGTCGAGGCGTATCTCGCCGGTGAGCGTCGCGCCTTCGACCTGCCCCTGGACTGGTCCCTGATCTCCGGCTTCAACCGGGAGGTGCTACGCGAGCTGGCCTCAGGCGTCCCCTACGGCACGGTGGTGGGTTACGGCGACCTCGCGGGCCGGGTCGGTCAGCCCGGCGGGGCGCAGGCGGTGGGCGCGGCGATGGGCGCGAACCCGCTGCCCGTGGTCGTGCCGTGTCACCGGGTGGTGGAGAGCGACGGCGGGATCGGCGGTTTCGGGGGCGGTCTGGAGACCAAGCGCCGGCTGCTCGCGCTGGAAGGCGTGCTGCCGGAACCGCTGTTCTGACGGCCCGGCGCTCGGGTCTCCGCCCGGTCAGGCGCTCCCGGTCCGTTTAGCCGGGCTCCCCGCCCGCCAGAAAGGGAGTGGGGACCGACTGACAGGAGGCGGGCACATGGTGCTGGTGATGTCGGAGGAAGTCCGGGAGGCGATGTCCGCCGGACGGCCGGTGGTGGCCCTGGAATCGACGATCATCGCGCACGGACTGCCCCGCCCGGACAATCTGCGGGTCGGCCTGGAGCTTGAGGACGCGGTACGCCGGGAGGGCGCCGTGCCCGCGACCGTCGCCGTGCTGGACGGACGTCCCCGCGTCGGCCTCACCAAGGACGAGTTGGAGCGGGTCGCCGGCGACGACGCGATCAGGAAGCTCAGTCACCGCGATCTGCCCCTGGCGGTCGCCGCCGGGGCGAGCGGAGCCACTACGGTCTCGGCGACGGCCCGGCTCGCGGCCCTGGCGGGCATCCGGGTGTTCGCCACGGGAGGGCTCGGCGGGGTGCACCGGCAGTGGACGCTCACCCAGGACGAGTCGGCGGACCTGGGCCTGCTGGCCCGCACCCGGATCACCGTGGTGTGCGCGGGCGTCAAGTCGATCCTGGACGTACCGGCGACCCTGGAGCGCCTGGAGACCCTGGGCGTGAGCGTCGCCGGTTACCGCACGGACCGGTTCCCCGGCTTCTATCTGTCGGACTCCGGCCATCCGGTGGACTGGACGCTCGACGGCCCGCAGCAGGTGGCCGAGGTGATGCGGGCACAGGACGCGCTCGGCGCACAGGAGTCGGCGCTGATCGTCGCCAACCCCGTCCCGCCGGAACAGCAGCTCGATCCCGTTCTGCACGCGCGCGTGCTCGCCGAGGCACTGGACGCCTGCGAGCACGAGGGCGTCACCGGCCAGGCGGTCACCCCGTTCCTGCTGGGCCACCTGGTCCGGCACACGGACGGTGCGTCGCTGCGGGCCAACCTGGCGGCGGTGCGCGGCAACGTACGGCTTGCGGCGCGGATCGCCCTGGCTTGGGCCGGGGCGTGACCGGCCCGGCGAACGGTCTGCTGGTCGTCGGTGACGTGATCACCGACGTCGTGGCCCGGCACCCGGGACCGCTCGCGACCGGGACCGACACCGCCGCCGTGATCCACACGCTGCCGGGCGGCGCGGGCGCCAACGTGGCCTGCTGGGCGGCCCACACGGGCTGTGCCGACGTACGGCTGCTGGCGCGGGTCGGCGCGGACACGGCGCGGTGGCACGAGCGGGGGCTGCGCGCGGCCGGGGTGCGGCCCCGTCTGGTGGTCGATCCGGTGGCGCCGACCGGCACCGTGATCTGCCTGGTCGACGCCGGGGCGGCGGCCGAGCGCACGTTCCTCACCTGCAGCGGCGCCTCGCTGCGACTCGAACCCGCCGACTGGTCGGACGCGTTGCTCGACGGCGTCGGCCGGCTGCACCTGTCGGGTTATCTGCTGTTCGCGGAGTCGAGCCGGGAGCTGGCGCGGGTGGCGCTCGCCGCGGCTCGCGCGCGTGGCGTGCCGGTCAGCCTCGACCCGGCGTCGGCGGGCTTCCTCGCGGAACTCGGCGTGGACCCCTTCCTCGCGTTCGCGCGGGGACTGGAGGTGCTGCTGCCCAGCCGGGACGAGGCGTGTCTGCTGACCGGGCGGACCGAGTGGGCGGACGCGGCGGCCGAGCTGAGCGAACTGGTGCCGGTCGTGGTGGCCAAGTCGGGCGCCGACGGGGCGCTGGTGGCCCGGTCCGGCTCGGTCCGGGCGCGGATCCCGGCCGTACCGGCCGTCCCCCGGGACACCACGGGCGCCGGGGACGCGTTCACCGGCGCGTTCCTCGCCGCCCTGGTCGCGGGCGCGTCCGTCGAGGAGGCGGCGGAGCGCGGCTGCCGGGCCGGGGCGCGGGCGGTGGAGCGGGTGGGAGGTCGGCCGCCGAACCCGCCGCCGAGTACGGGAGACACGACCGCCCCCGGGCAGTACGAGGCGCATCGGCCGGACCCCGCGGCGCCCGCACCCGGCCCGTGAGGGCGTCAGGCCTTGCGGCCCCACGCCGAGATCATCGGGGCCGTGGCGAGGTCCATGCCGCCCGCCTCCACATGGGCCAGATGCCGGTCGATCTCCTCGTCGGTGGCGATCCCCGCCGCGACGAGCCGGCCCCGGATCTGCCGGACGGTGGCCGACTCCAGGGCGGTGCAGGCGGGTGAGGTGACGGGGAAGTACGCGTCGGCCTCGACCTCGCGCAGCCCGGCGTCACGGAGCAGGCGCGGGAGCTTGCGGCCGTAGGAGAGGTCGGCGCCACGCTCGGCGAGCAGAGCGCGGAAGCCCTGCCGCAGCCGGTTCGCCAGTTCCTGCTCGGGGCCGTGCTCGTCGGGGCAGAGGAGGGGCTGCAGGGCGGGGTCGGCGTCCTCGACGAGCAGATGGCCGCCCGGCTTCAGCGCGTCGATCATCGAGCGCAACGCCCGTTCCCGGTCGGGAACATGGACGAGGACCAACCGGGCGTGCACCAGGTCGAAGCGCTGCCCGGGCGGCTCTTCGGTACCCACGTCGTGGGCCAGGACCCGGACCGGGGGCCGGTCTGCCGCGGCGAGCCGGGTGGTGTCGATGTCGGTCGCGACGACCTCGCCGGCGGGGCCGACCTTCCGGGCCAGCCAGGACACGACGGAGGTGCCTCCGGCGCCGACCTCCCAGCAGCGCCGGCCGGGGCCGACGCCGAGGCGTCCGAGGTGGCGGAAGGTCGTGGGATCGAAGAGCGAGGCGAAGGCGTCGAAGCGTTCCTGCGCCTCTGTCTGGCGGTTGTCCAGAAGGTATCCGTCGGGTCGCGTCATGTCGTGATCATTCCAGCAAACGCCTGCTCCACGCCCCTCGGCGTCCCGTTGTCCACAGGTGGGAGCAAAGCGGAACTCCCTGTTCCCACAGGCTTTTCCGCGCTGGTCGCAGGACTGGCACACTGGCCGGGCACGGCGCGAAAGCGTCACGTGAGGAGATCCAGGGCAAGGAGATCCAGATGACCATGGCGGGCAATCTGCGGAGGGTCACGGGGCTGAGCGGGGTCGGCGGCCTGCGCAAGGTGGCGCGGCTGGCCAGACGGCGTCCCCGGGTCGACCTGAGCCACCCGGCCAGGTCACCCCTGGGTTCCTCGGTGGTCAACTGCGTGACGTATCAGGAGGGTGTCCGGGTGTCCGGCGCCACCGATCTGGTGGACGCCGTGCGGACGGTCCGCAAGAGCGGGGAGGGCTTCGTCTGGCTGGGACTGCACGAGCCGACGGCCCAGGAGTTCGCCGGGATCGCCGAGCTGTTCGACCTGCACCCGCTGGCGGTGGAGGACGCGGTGGAAGCCCACCAGCGCCCGAAGCTGGAGCGGTACGGAGAGACGTTGTTCGCGGTCTTCAAAACGGTCTGTTACGTGGAGCACGAGCAGTTGACGGCGACCAGCGAGGTCGTGGACACCGGCGAGATCATGGTGTTCCTCGGCGAGGACTTCGTCGTCACCGTGCGGCACGGACGACACGGTTCGCTGGGCCCCCTGCGAGAGGAACTGGAGGCACGGCCGGAACAGCTCGCGAAGGGCCCGGCTGCGGTGCTGTACGCCATCGCGGACCATGTCGTGGACGAGTACCTGAACGTCACGGACGCGGTGCAGGCGGACATCGACCTGGTCGAGACGGACGTGTTCGCGGAGAACGGCGCGCGGACGGACCCCGGCCGCATCTATCAGATGAAGCGCGAACTGCTGGAGCTGAAGCGGGCGGTGGTGCCGCTCGGACGGCCGCTGGAGGATCTGGCGACCCGGCCGATACGCGTGGTGGACCCGGAGATCCAGGCGTACTTCCGGGACGTGCTGGACCACCTGATACGGGCCAGGGACCAGATCGCCGCCTTCGACGAACTCCTCAACTCGATCCTCCAGGCGCATCTGGCGCAGGTGACGGTCGCGCAGAACGAGGACATGCGGAAGATCACGGCCTGGGCGGCGGTGATCGCCGTGCCGACGATGGTGTGCGGTGTGTACGGCATGAACTTCAAGCACATGCCGGAGCTTGACTGGCGGTTCGGCTATCCGCTCGTCATGTCGGTGACCGCGTTGTTCTGTGCGGTGGTCTACCGGGGCTTCCGGCGCAACGGCTGGCTCTGACACCCGGCGGGGCGGTGGGCTTGTGGTGGGTCAGCCGTTCCAGGCGGGGTGCCGCGGGTCGTCGGCGCGCACCAGGACGTCGGCCGTGCCGGCGGGGTCGGTCTCCGTCTCGTAGCGGGCGAAGGCGGGGAGCGTCCAGTGGTCGGCCTCGGGGGTGCGGCGGCGCAGGGCGCCCGGAGACAGAAAGAGGTGCACGGTCAGATCGAAGGGGAACCAGTGACGCAGAAGGAGGGGACCGTGCGCCAACAGCACCGCGCCGGGCGGTAGTCGGACGTACGGACTGCGGGTGGCACGGTCGGTGGCCGCGTCCCACAGGTCCGGTAGCACCCGCCCGTCGCCACCGGGGTCCAGCGGCCCGAAGACCTCGCGCCACAGCGCTCCCGTGTCGAACCAGCCGCTGTAGTACGACTCCTCGTCGCGCCGTCCGTGTTCGAGGCGCAGCGAGGCCGGGCGCAGGAAGCCCTCGGTACCGACGACGAGCGAAGGGCGTCCGCGGACCCGCAGCGCCTCCGCCACCCGCTCGGCGAGGTCTCCCGGCCGTGCGGCCGGCGCCCCGTCGAGGCCCACCCGTGTCCAGGCACTCCGGTCCGCGGGCTCCAGACCGCTGATCCGGTCGGCGAGCCGCTCCGCGAGCCGGTCCCAGGTGATCGCTTCGAGTCGCACGGGCCCATGATGCACGGTCCTGCCGGAGGGGGGCGGGGTCGGGGAGCGGGGGCTCCGGGCGGGGAACGGTGGTCGCCCGGCGCGGCGGCGGGGACCGGCGGGGACCGGCGGGGACCGGCGGGGACCGTACAGGTGCCAGGCGGGTACGGCCGAATTCCGGGTGGCCCGGCGCGGGACGGTGGTGCTGCCACGGGGAATGAACCGCGTATGGCAGGCCCCGCCACTCCCCCGCCCTCCGGTTCACCCGAGGAAGCCGTCCCCGGTGACCCCGCCGGACGCGCCTCGCACGAGAGGCTCGGCGCTCCCGAGGAACTCAGCGTTCCCGAGAGGCTCGAAGCTCCCAAGAGGCTCAGCGCTCCCGACAGGCCCGGCACCCCGCACCCGCAGGGCGCACCGAACGGACCCGGCACCCCCATCCATCCGGGCGTCCCGAACGGCCAGGCGCCCCGGAACGGCCACGCGCCTGGCGACGGCCGGGCCCCCCGGGACGGCCTCGCGCCTCCGGACGGGCTCGCCTCCCCCTGCGCACTCGCCGTCCCCGACCCGACCGCGGCCTCCGACGCGCTCGGCTCCCCCTCCGCGAACGCGTCCCCCGACGCTCTCGCGGCCCCGGGCGGGCTCGTCGTTGTCCAGCCCGTGCGGCGCAAGCGGTGCGCGGGATGTCGGGGTGGGCCGTTGTCGCTGGTCGTGATGGAGGAGGGGGTGCCGCGTTGCCTGGACTGCGCGGACCTGGGGCACCTGGTGTTCCTGCCGCGGGGCGATGCCGCGCTGACCCGGAGGTCGCGGGAGGAGAGCGCGCTGTGGGCGGTGGTGGTGCGGTTCAACCGGCGCAGGAGCCGGTACGAGCGGCAGGGGGTGTTGGTGGAGGAGGCCGCACTGGCCCGTGCCGAGGCCCGCTGTCTGGCCGACGCCGAGGCCAGGCGGCGGAGAAGGGCGCGGGACGCGGGGCGCAGGGCGGTGGAGGACGAGCGGTTCGTGGCGGAGTTCGCGGCTGAGGTGCGGCGGCTGTTCCCGGGGTGTCCCGCCGAGCGGGCCCTGGCCATCGCGGCGCACGCGGGGGCGCGGGGCAGTGGGCGGGTCGGGCGGAGCGCGGCCGGGCGGGCGTTGTCCGAGGAGGCGGTGACCTCGGCGGTGGTGGCCTCGGTGCGGCACGTGGACACGCCGTACGACCGGTTGATCATGAGCGGCGTGCCGAGGAGGGAGGCCAGGGAGCGGATAGCGGAGGACGTGCGGGAGGTGGTGCGGGCATGGGGCGGTCGGCCGCTGCGCATCCCGGCCGCCGGGCACCACGTGAGAGACGCGGGGCCGACGAACAGGACGCGACAGGAGAGGTGATCGGATGAACCGCCGCAGCGCCGTGCGGGTCGGTGAAAGGCGAGGTCCGCCGCTCTGCGTGGGCGTCGGGCGCGACGTATCGTGGCCGGAAGAGTCCCGCGAGAGCGCTCCGGGGCAGTGTCGCAGCAGCGCCGGGCGACCGCCGAGTGACCCCAGTCCGATGACGCACGGCCCGTCGTACCCCAGGTACCCCCAGCACCCCGGTATCCGTATACGAGGAATACGCCGATGGCCGATCCCAAGGGGTTCATGACCACCCAGCGCGAGGAGTGGCCGCGGCGGTCCGTCGAGGAGCGGGCGCGGGACTGGGGCGAGGTGTACGTCCCGGGGGCGCTGCTGCCGATCATCAGCGCGCAGGCGGACCGCTGTATGGACTGCGGGGTGCCGTTCTGCCACGAGGCATGTCCGTTGGGGAACCTGATCCCCGAGTGGAACGACCTGGTGGCGCGGTCGGACTGGCGGGTGGCGAGCGACCGGCTGCACGCGACGAACAACTTCCCGGAGTTCACGGGGCGGTTGTGCCCCGCGCCGTGCGAGGCGGGATGCGTGCTGGCGATCAACCAGCCGGCGGTGACCATCAAGAACGTCGAGTGCGCGATCGCGGACCGGGCCTGGGAGGAGGGCTTCGTGCCGCCCCGGCCGCCGGAGCGGCTGTCGGGGAAGACCGTGGCGGTGATCGGTTCGGGCCCTGCCGGACTGGCGGCGGCGCAGCAGTTGACGCGGGCCGGGCACACGGTCGCGGTGTACGAGAAGGACGACCGGATCGGCGGGCTGATGCGGTACGGCATCCCCGAGTTCAAGATGGAGAAGCGGCAACTGGAGCGGCGGCTGGAGCAGATGGAGGCGGAGGGCACCCGGTTCCGTACGTCGGTGACGGTCGGACAGGACGTGCCGGCGACGGAGTTGCGGGCACGGTACGACGCGGTGGTGATCGCGACAGGTGCCACGGCGTGGCGGGAACTGGTGGTGCCGGGGCGGGAGCTGGCCGGGATTCACCAGGCGATGGAGTATCTGCCGCTGGCCAACAAGGTGCGCGAGGGCGACCTGGCGGTCTCGCCGCTGTCGGCGCGGGGCAGGCACGTGGTGATCGTGGGCGGCGGGGACACCGGGGCGGACTGCCTGGGGACGGCGGTGCGCGAGGGTGCCGCGTCGGTGACCCAGCTCGACATCTACGCCCAGCCGCCCGAGGCGCGTGACGAGGACGCCGAGCCGTGGCCGACGTATCCGAAGCTCTACCGGCTGTCGGCGGCGCACGAGGAGGCGCGGGAGTTGCGGACGGCACCGGCTGCGGACGCGGACGCGCGGCTGTTCGCGGCGTCCACGCTCCGCTTCACCGGGGACGCAGAAGGGCATGTGCGGGCGCTGCACGTGGTCGAGGTGGACGAGCGGCGGGTCCCCTTGCCGGGTACCGGGCGGACACTCCCCGCCGATCTGGTGCTGCTGGCGCTCGGCTTCTCCGGGCCGGACCGGGAGGACGGACTGATCGACCAGTTGGGGCTGCGGACGGAGCCGCGCGGAACGCTCGCCCGGGACGACGGTTTCGGGACCGGTGTCCCCGGCGTGTTCGCCGCCGGGGACGCGGCTCGTGGTCAGTCGCTGATCGTGTGGGCGATAGCGGAGGGGCGGTCGGTGGCGGCGGCCGTGGACCGCTACCTGACGGGCGAGTCCTGGCTGCCGGCACCGATATCGCCGTACGACAGGCCGATGGCCGTGTAGTCGTCGATCAGTGAGGGGAGGGAAGGGGTGGAAAAGAACTGACGGGTGGTCGGGTTCGTGGCGGGCCGGGGAAGGTGGTCATGAGTCAAAAAACAGTGAGCGGGATCAGGAGAGCAGGAAGTCCGCCTCCCCCGCCTTGGCGCCCTCGATGAAGGCGGTCATCTCGTCGGTGGTGTATATGAGCGCGGGGCCGTCCGGGTCGGTGGACTGGCGGACGGCGATGCGGCCGTCGGCGAGCTTCATCGCCTCCAGGCAGTTGCCCCCGTTGCCCCCGCTCCACGGCTTGTGCCAGCCGACGCTGCCCAGCTCCCGTGCGGGCATACCGTTGTAGACACGACCGCGCGGATTGATGCGATCCATTCACAGCTCCTTGCGGAGATCCCGCAGGATCTCCTTCGTGCGTTGTGCCGTAGCGGCCTGGGCCGCCATGCGGTCCATGACCTCGAGGTGGCTCGCCACCTCGGAGCGCGCGTCCAGGTAGACGGCGCCGGTCAGGTACTCGCTGTAGACCATGTCCGGCAGTTCTGACATGGCGAATCGGAACAGCACGAAGGGCCCGTACGT
The DNA here is from genome assembly GCF_053600675.1 of Streptomyces sp. NPDC005004. Classification (NCBI taxonomy): domain Bacteria; kingdom Bacillati; phylum Actinomycetota; class Actinomycetes; order Kitasatosporales; family Streptomycetaceae; genus Streptomyces; species Streptomyces sp. NPDC005004. Next base: position 229,073 of record NZ_JBSGAH010000011.1, on the reverse strand, counting down.
GCCCGGGTGCGGCCCGTCGGCGAACGGGGCCACCTGGAGCGTCACGTTGGGCAGCTTCGTGGCCTCGAGCAACTTGTCGATCTGCCGGCGCATCACCTCCGGGCCGCCGACCGGGCGGCGCAGGGCGGTCTCGTCCATGACGGCCCAGACACGGGGCGCGTCCGGCCGGGTGAGCAGGTCCTGACGGCGCATCCGCAGGGCGACGTGCCGCTCGATGTCGTCGGGGCTGGTCTGGCCGATGGCGCCCGACTCGAGCACTCCGCGCGCGTAGTCCTCGGTCTGGAGCAGGCCGGGTACGAAGTGCGGTTCGTAGGAGCGGATGAGGGAGGCAGCCTCCTCCAGGCTGACGTACATCGAGAACCAGCCGGGCAGGATGTCATGGAACCGCTGCCACCAGCCGGGTCTGTTGGCGTCCTCGGCGAGGCGGACGAAGAGTTCGGCCTCGTCGTCGGGCACGCCGTAGGCCCTCAGCAGCAGTTGCAGGTACGGGATCTTGAGGGAGACCTCCGCCATCTCCATCCGGCGCACGGTGGCGGGGGCGACGTGGAGGATGTGTGCGGCCTCCTCGCGCTTCAGCCCGGCGCGTTCCCGCAGCTCCAGCAGGCGTCGGCCGAGGACCACCTGACCCACGGTCGGCGCGGACCGCGGTTCGCTCACGTGCCACCTCCGACTGACATCCCGCTCCGGCAAAGAATCGCGGCAGCGCCGAGGCGCGCCGGGCACCGTGTCCCGACAGCCCTGCGGCGCCGTTCGAAGACGCGTACGTGGATCCGGCCGGATCGACGACGGTCTCAATTGGCGCCGCGCGACGTGCTGTTGTCAGCAGTGTGCCACGGCGCTTCACCGCGTCACACAGCACTCTGCATTTTTCAGAGTGACACTTGCCAAGTGTTCACGGCGGGGAGATAGTGGCAAGCGTGATTCCGTCCGCGCCCTTAGGAACAGACTCCGCCGCAGACCGGCCCGGTCTCGGTGTCGCCACCGGAGAAGCCCCGGTCAGGGGCGCCACCAAGCGACGGTTCCGCTTCGAGCTGGCCGCACATCCGACGTCCTCCGCCGAGGCCCGACGCGTGACGCGCGCCCGGCTGAGGGGCTGGTCGGTGTGCGCGGACACGTGTGACAGCGCCGCCCTCGTGGTGTCCGAGCTGGTCACCAACGCGATCATGCACACCGCGAGCAGCCGGGTCGTGTGCGAGCTGCACGACCAGGACGACGCGGTGCGCATAGCCGTGCGCGACGAGGGGTGCGCGCCCGGCGATCCCCACCCGGCACAGCAGCGGCCCGACGAGGAGCACGGGAGGGGGTTGCTTCTCGTCGACGCGCTGTGCCGGGCCTGGGGCACCCGGCAGCACGGGCCGGGCCTGCTGGTGTGGGCGGAGCTGCCGAGGGAGGGCGACGCCAAGGGTCCCGCGCCGCACGAGGCCACTCACCACGCGGCGTACGACACGGCCCACCTCACCGCCGACGAACTGTTCGCCGCGTACGCCGGGGCGGACGACGCCGACGACACGCCCTCCGCCGAAACCCGGGAGCACGCTCCCGCCCGCGATCCCCGCTGCGATCTCGGCTGGGGTGTGCGCCCCAAGCCGGACCCGTCGCCCGTTCCGGGTGAGGACGAGTCCACCGGCCCCGCCGCGCGGCGCGGCGACACGGTTCCGGCCCAGCGGGCCGGGCGCGGCGCCCTCCCGTCGGCGCGGATCCAGACGTGGGCCCTCCCATGACGAGCGCCGGGCAGCCACTGGGGCTCGACACGCTGGTCAAGCTGGGGCGTCGTCGTCACCTGTCCGTACCGACCGGTCGGCCTGTCCTCCCCGAGGGCATGACGACCCCGCTCGGCATGGACGCCGTGGCGGTGCCGGACCGGCTCGGCGCCCTGCTGATGCCCCGGCTGCCGCGCGTGGGCTGTGTGTACGCCGACGCCACGCACTGGTGGTGGATCGTCCCCGCCGACTCCGACTACGCCCTCTCCTGGCCCTCCCCGGCCCACTACGCCACCGGCGCCCCCGTCCCCGGCACCGCCCGCCTCCTCCACCACCCCGAGGGCACGATCCCCTACACCCCACCGATCCCCCTGTACCTCGCCCTCTGCCGGGCAACAGGCACGACCCCGGACTGGTCCCGCCCGCTGTCGGCCTGAGCCGGCGCCCCGAGGACCGCTCTCACCGCGCCGACCACAAACGCCGCCCCCGTGCGCCCTGCATGTCCTCGTCGTGCCCCACTCATGCGCGGGACCGCCCGGAAGGCGTCGTTCCGGAGTGTGTCGCACTCCCCCCGCGCCCCCCGTACCCCCGTTCGCGCCCTGCCCGTGTCGGTGGTGGGTCGGGATAGTGGCCGTTCGGGCGTGGCGGCGGGAGGTTCGGGGTGGGGCGGAGGCGGGGGCGGGAAGAGACCGAGGTGTCGGAGTCGGAGCGGCTGTTGTTCGGGGGGCCGCTCAGGTATGACATGGGGTGGAACGAGCACTCGCAGGCGTTCCTGGAGCTGAGCTTCCGGGCGATGGTGCGGCGGCTGCCGGGGATGCTGGCGTCCAGTCTGCGGCTGGCCCGGCGGGCGGACCCGGCGGCCGCGCGGACCGTGCTGGCCGCCGAGGTGGGCCGGGGTGTGGCGCAGGCGGTGAGTCTGCTGGCCGTGAACAGCGCGCTCGGCAGTCTGCTCACCGGGCCCGACATCGAGGAGCGGCTGCGGTCGGCGGCACCCGCGCTGGCCGTGATGGCCGCCATGATGCTGGTCGCCGCGCTGCTGCGGGCGGCCTCCACCTACGCCACCGGGCGCCTGGAGCCCAAGGTGGAACGTGTGGCGACCGAGCTGTATCTGGAACGCGCCGCCAACGTGGAGCTGGCGGCGATCGAGGACCACGCCTTTCACAAGCTGCTGGACACCGCGCAGTACGGCGCCCGCTCGGCGCGGCACATGATCTCCTACAGCGCCCGCGTGATCAACGCCCTGATCTCCCTGATCGCGGCCGCCGGTGTGCTGACCGTCCTGCATCCGGCGCTGCTGCCGCTGCTGGTCACCATGACCCTGCCGAGCGCCTGGAGCTCCCTGACCATCGCGCGGCGCCGCTACGAGTCGTTCCACATCTGGGTGCAGCACGCCCGGGCCGGCCAGCTCATCGGCAGTCTGCTCACCGAGCAGGGCGCGGCGCCCGAGATCCGGGTGCACGGGGTCGGCCCGTTCCTGCTGCGGCACTACCGGTCGATGTCGGAGACGGCGGAGGCGGAGCAGGCCAGGCTGTCACGGCTGGCCGCGCGGACCGGCCTGGTCGCGGCCGCCTGGACCGGTCTCGCGACGCTCGCCACGTACGCCACGCTCGGCGGGCTGCTGATCGCGGGCGCGATGGCGCTGTCGGTGGCCGGCACGGCGGTCATCGCGATCCGGACCGGCGCGGCGAGCCTGGACACGCTGGTGCTGGAGATCAACCAGTTGCACGAGGAGGCACTCTTCGTGGGCGACCTGGAGCGGATGTACGCGGAGGCGGCCGAGCGGGCGATCCCGGTCGGCGGGGAGGAGCTGCCCGAGGACCCGAAGGAGATCCGGTTCGAGGACGTCACCTTCGGCTACCCGGGCGAGAACACCCGCCCGGCCCTCGACGGCGTCAGCCTCAGCCTGCCGACGGGCCGGATCATCGCGCTGGTCGGTGAGAACGGCTCGGGCAAGACCACCCTGGTCAAGCTGCTGGCGGGGCTGTACAACCCGGACCGGGGCCGCATCCTGTGGGACGGCGTCGACGCGGCACGGGCCGACCGGCGGGCGCTGGCCGAGCGGGTCGCGATGGTGGCGCAGGACTTCAAGCGCTGGCCGTTCACCGCGAAGGTGAACGTGGCCGTCGGCCGCTCGTCGGTGCCCATGACGAAGGAGCGGCTGGAGGCGTCGGTGTCCGAGGCGGGCGCCGAGGAGGTGGTGGCCGCGCTCCCGAACGGCCTGGACACCCTGCTGGCCCGCAACTTCAGCGGCGGTCACGAGCTGTCCGGCGGCCAGTGGCAGCGCCTCGGCATCGCGCGGGCCGCCTACCGGCGCGGCGACATCCTGATCGTGGACGAGCCGACGGCGGCGCTGGACGCGCGGGCCGAGCTGGCGGTGTTCGAGAAGATCCGGGCGCTGGCGGGCAGCGGGCAGACCGTCGTACTGATCACGCACCGGCTGGCGTCCGTACGCCACGCCGATCTGGTGCACGTGCTGGAGCGCGGACGCCTCGTGGAGTCCGGCACGCCGGAGGAGCTGCTGGCCGGGGGCGGGGTGTACGCGGAGCTGTACGCGCTCCAGGCGGACCAGTTCACGGCGCCGGTGCCGACGCCCGGGCCGGCGTGAGCGGGCCGCCCGCCCTCCTCAGTCGGCGCCCTCCGGCCCCCGCAGGATCACCAGGAACGTGTCCGTGGCCAGGTCCATCACGACCTCCGCGGGCAGCCCTTCGAGGCGTCGCGCGTGCGCGAACTCCTCCGCCGGCCATGATCCGCGCGGTCCACCGGCGGGAAAGCGCCCGAGCTCCGTTCGCCCGTTCACCATCTCGCACCTCCAGAAGACGTCGTACTTCATGGAAGTCAACGCTTCGAAGGGGGTGATCGCCTCGGCCGGTGACCGGACTGAGACATTGCCGACACCAAGTCAGTGCGCACCGCCACCGTTCGGGTGCCTGCCGAGCGCGGTCAGGTCGAGCAGGCGGGGGACGGCGCCGAGTCCGTCCAGGACGTCGTCGTCGTGGACCGAGTAGGTGTGGAAGACCCGGTCGCGGTCGCGCAGGAAGCAGCTCAGACCGGGGCGTTCGACCGGCCGTCCGTCCTGCTCCACGGTCGCCTCGAAGTCGCGGTTGAAGTCACCGGGGGCCGAGGAGTACCAGGGCACCGCCCAGCCCATCCGCGCCTTGAACGGCAGGATCCGGGTGAACGGGGCGCGGGAGACGGCCGCGAACGCGGTGTCGCGGGCGCGCAGCCGGTCGAGGTGGCCCAGTTGGTCGAGGAAGGCGGCGCAGCAGGGGCAGCCCTCCGTCCAGTCCGGGGCGAACATGAAGTGGTGGACGACGAGTTGGGCCTGTCCGTCGAAGAGGTCGAGCAGGGTGGCCTTGCCGTCGCCGCCCTCGAAGACGTACTCCGGGTCGACCTCCACGACGGGCAGCCGCCGCCGCTCGGCGTCGAGCGCGTCCCGGGCCCGGGCGACCGCCTCCTCCTTGCGCCGTAACTCCTCGCGCGCCGCGCGCCACTCCTCGCGTGTGACGATGTCCGGAAGCGACATGGGCCCTCCTGCCTGTCCGACGGTCGGTGTCGTGGTGCTGACCGCGGCCGGAGGCGGAACTCATCGCGAGGCGCCGTGCTTTCTTCGCCGGTTTCCCGGCGCCCGGATGCAGGGGGTCAGGCGGCCGGGAGCACTCGCCAGTCCCGGCCGCCGCTCTCCAGCTCGCGCAGGGCCTCCCGGAGCCGGTCGGTGTGGCGCGGGGTGAGGCGGCCGGTGTCGTCGAGGTGGACCGCGCAGGCGGTGGTGGTGTCCACGAGCCGTTCCAGGGCGGTGGCCACCGCGCCGGTGTCGCGGGTGTGCCGGGCGAGGGCGGGCAGTTCGGCGGCGGCGACCGCCATGGCGGTGTGGGCCTCGGCGAGCGTGCGGTACGCCTCGCGGCGCAGCGCCCAGCGTTCCGCCGGGTCGCCGGACTCGGCCATGACGTGCGCGAGGTAGGCGTGGGCGGCGGTCCCGGCGGCGGCGAGCCGGGCCCGTACGCCCGCGCCCCGCTTCCCCGGCATCGGCAGATGTCCGACGATCAGCACCAGCGCGCAGGCCAGCATGGTCTCCGCGATCCGGCTGACGCTCGCCTGCGGTTCGCCGCCGATCATGATCAGGGCGAGGACGAGGACGGTGACGACGGCGGTCAGCGCGGCGAAGTGCCGGGTGGAGACGGGCAGCAGCGCCCCGCACACCGCGACCAGGGCGATCAGTCCGAAGGGACTCGGCAGCACGGCGGCGAACCCGGCGAAGACCAGCGCGCCGAGCACGGTGCCCGCGGCCCGGCACAGCACCCGGGAGGCGAGCGGACCGAGGTCGGGCTTGACGAGGAAGACGGCGGTGACGGGCAGCCAGTACCAGTGCTGGTGCCTGCCGTACCAGCCGGTCTGGTGCAGGGCCTGGGCGATGCCCGCCGCCGCGCCGAAGGAGAGGGCGACGCGCAGCCCGTACTCGCGGCCCCCGGTGCCGAACGCGGCCCGCAGCGCGCGCCGGACGGCCCACGGGCGCACGAGCAGCCGGTGTGCGCCGCCGTCGGCCCGGTCGAACGCCTCGGCGGCGCGCAGCAGTGCGTCGTCCAGGGCGCGCAGGGCGGGGGTGGTGCGTGCGGGGGCGGGCAGCGGTCCCGTTCCGGTGTTGCCGCGCACGGCGGCGGCGAGCCGCCGGGGGCCGGCCGACGCCCGCGCGGAGAGGGGTTCGCCGGCCCAGAAGAGGGCGGTGGCTGCCTCGGCGAGCGGGAGCGCGGCGACGTACTGCGCGTGCAGCTTCCGTTCGGGGGCCAGGGTGGCGTAACGGCGCAGCCGGGGTCCGGCCAGAACGTCCTGGGCGCGGTCGAGCGCGGCGGTGAGCGCGGCCCGGCGGGCGGTGGCGTCGGGGCCGCCGACGGCGTCGAGCAGACCGGCGACGGCGTCGTACACCTCCGCGACCGCCGTCCGTTCGCCCTCGAAGCGCAGGTCGGAGACGAGCGAGCCGGGGGTGGGCAGGGCGAGGCGCAGCAGGAGCAGCCAGGCCGCTCCGGCGAGGAAGGCGAGGGCGCGCTGCCAGCCGCTCTCGGGGCTGGGCATACCGGCGCCGATGGCGGCGGTGACGAGCAACTGGGTAGCGGAGGCGGATGCCAGCGGCCCGACGGCGCTGAGTGACCCGGCGACCAGACCGAGCAGGGCGAGGACGAGCGTCAGCGGTACGGCGGGCAGACGCTCCCCCGCGCCGGTGCCGACGAGCAGCCCGAGTCCGCCCGCGAGCGCGGGGACGGCGAGGCCGCGGACGGCGAGGCGGCGGCCTCCGGGGCGGTCGTTGATCCCGGCGAGCATCGCGCCGGTGGCGGCGAGGACGCCGTCCGCGACGTGTCCGGCCAGTACGCCCGCGAGCAGCAGCGGTCCGGCGGCGAGCGCGCCACGGGCGACCGCGCTCCAGGGGACGGGCCCGCGCTGGGCGCGGAAGGCGTGGGCGAGCCAAGGCGGCAGTGACCGGGCGGCGGGGCGCGACACGGGGCTCCTGTTCGTACGAGGGCGGGGGCGTGCCTTCGGACGACGGTGGCCGGGCTGGTGCGCCTTCAACAGTACGGGGCGTTGTCGCGTACCGGCGACGAGCGGGTTTCCGGCAGGTGAAAGGAGCGTTCAGGTGTGCGTGCCGAGCAGCTCCTCGGCCTGTTCGACGGCGCTCACCAGGGTCTGCGGCTCGGGGCGCAGGGCGCCGGTGATCGCGTCCATGGCGCGCAGCCCGGCCCGCTCCAGCAGCCGTTTCTCGTTGGTCACCCACACGCCGCGCGCCGCGAGCACGGCGTGGGCGCACTGGGCGGCGGCGACGGCGAGGGCGCCGGCGACCTCGGTGAGGCGGCCGTGCGGGGCGTGGTGCGCCTTGGCGTAGCCGAGGGTGGCGCGGGCGGCGCCGGACCAGCGCGGCGGGGCGCTGCGGCGCAGGGCGTCCGGGTAGCGGGCGGGGCGGGGCAGGCTGCCGCGCAGCACCTGGTTGACGGCCAGCTCGGCGACGATCAGATAGGTGGGGATGCCCGCGAGGTGGAACAGCAGCGGCTCCACCCGGAACCGGCCCTGCTCCGCCTCGGCCAGCTCGTGCTCCACCACGTCCAGGTCCCGGTAGTGCACGTCCACCCGGCGTCCGTCGATCGTCAGCCAGGCTCCGCCGTTGAACACCCCGCCGCCCCAGCCGCCCACCTCCGACACTTCGCCCTCCCAGCCGAGGGCGCGCAGGTCGCCGGGGTCGAAGGCGCCCCGGTAGTAGAGGGCGAGGTCCCAGTCGCTGTCGGGCGTGTGGGTGCCCTGCGCCCGTGATCCGCCGAGGGCGACGGCGCGGACGGTGGGCAGAGCGGCGAGGCGGTCGGCGGTGGCGGCGAGGAAGCCGGCGTCGGAGCGGGCGGGCATGGGCGGGGTCCTTGGGTGTCGCGCAGGGTGTCTCGGGATGTCCTTGGGCAAAAACGGAGGCCGGAGCGACGCTACGGGAGGCGGCGGCCGGGCGCACCGAAATTCGGGTGCGGGGGCGGGTCGTAGCGGCGAATGATGCGGAGGTCACCCGTCGTCCCGTCCCTGGAGCCGCCATGATCCGCCGCGTGACCGTCCCCGGTCTCTTCCCGCCGCCCACCTACTCCCACGCCTCCGTGGTCGAGGCGGGCACCCGGATCGCCTTCCTCGCGGGCGCGGTACCGCTGGACGAGCACGGCGAACTGACCGGCCCGGGCGACCCCGTGCGCCAGGCCGAGCAGGTCCTCGCCAATCTGCGCGCCCAGCTCGGGGCCGTGGGAAGCGACCTCGCACATGTCCTCGCCACCGACGTGTACGTGGTGAGCGACGACCCCGCGGTCCTCGCGGCCGTCTGGAAGGTGGTCGAGGCGTCCGGCCTGAGCCACGGCCCCCACTCCTCCACCCTGCTCGGCATCGCGTGCCTGGGGTATCCGGGCCAGTTGGTGGAGATCACGGCGACGGCGGCGGTGCCCGAGCCGGAGGAGGAGCGGTGACGGACTCGGCCGTCCTGCGCCGGGCGGTGCCGGGGGACGCCCCGGCCACCGCCGAGGTCTGGCTGCGCTCGTTCGCCGCCGCGCTGCCCACGGTGGTGCGGCCGCGCTCGGACGACGAGGTGCGCGCCTACATCCGCGAGGTGCTCGTCCCGCTGCGCGAGACCTGGGTCGCCGAGGACGCGGAGGCGGGGATCACCGGCATGATGGTCCTCGACGGGGAGACGCTGTCCCAGCTCTATCTGGACCCGGCCTGGCGCGGGCGCGGCCTCGGGGACCGGTTCGTGGCCCTGGCCAAGGAACGGACCCCGGGCGGACTCGCTCTGTGGGCGTTCCAGGTGAACAAGCCCGCCCGCCGCTTCTACGAGCGGCACGGCTTCACCGCCGTCGAGTACACCGACGGCGCCGGCAACGAGGAGCGGGAGCCGGACGTGCGCTACGTCTGGCGGCCCTGACGCGCGGGAAGCGGCCGGCCCCGGCCCTGAGGTGACGGGACCGGCCGGTCAGCGCAGCCGGGCCGCCCGAGCCGCCGTGCTCAGGACCTCGCGGAGCATCTCCGTCGTCAGCCGGCCGGTGAAGGTGTTGCGCTGGCTGACGTGGAAGCACCCGAAGAGGTCCAGGCCGCCGAGGGCGACGCGGGTGCCGTGGGCGAAGGGCGGCCGGGGGCGCGGTACGGGCCAGCCCGCCTCGGCGAGGGCGGGAAGCGCCGCCTGCCAGCCGAAGGCGCCGAGGACGACGGCGGCTTTGAGCGTGGGGCGCAGCAGTTCGAGTTCGCCGACCAGCCAGGGGCGGCACATGTCGCGCTCGCCTGGGGTGGGTTTGTTGGCGGGCGGGGCACAGTGCACGGGGGCGGTCACCCGGACGCCGTACAGCTCCAGGCCGTCGTCCGCGCTCACGGAGGTCGGCTGCGAAGCCAGACCGATGTCGTAGAGCGCCTGGAAGAGCACGTCCCCGGAGCGGTCGCCGGTGAACATGCGGCCGGTGCGGTTGCCGCCGTGCGCGGCCGGGGCCAGGCCGATGATCGCCAGGCGGGCGTCGGCCGGCCCGAACCCGGGCACCGGGCGCCCCCAGTACGGCTGGTCGGCGAAGGCGGCGCGCTTCGTACGGGCCACCTCCTCGCGCCACTCGACCAGGCGCGGGCAGGCCCGGCACTCGGTCAGCCGCCGGTCGAGGCGGGCGAGGGCGGCGCTGTCGTCCATACCGGCCACCGTAAGCCCCGCGCCCGCGCCGGGCGCCAGGCCCCACCCCTCACGTGAACGCCGCCCCCAACGCGACGAAGCCGCAGATCAGCACGAACAGCACCGCGAGCAGCGGCCACACGAACCGCAGATACCGGTCGTAGCCGACCTTCGCCAGCGCCACCCCGCCCATGACGACGGCGGTGGTCGGCACCCACAGGTTCATCCAGCCGCTGGACGCCTGCCACGCGGTGACGACGACCGCGCGCGAGACCCCGGCGAAGTCGGCCAGCGGGGCGAGGATCGGCATGGCGAGCGTGGCGTGGCCGGAGGTGGAGGGGATGAGGAAGGCCAGCGGCAGGTTCACCACGAACACGATCACCGCGAAGACACCGGAGGACGTGCCCCTGACGACGCCCTCGATGGAGTGCAGCACGGTGTCGGTGATCCGCGAGTTGTTCATGATCACGGTGACGCCCCGGGCGAGCACGATCACCAGCGCGGGCGCGATGAAGTCCGCCGCGCCCTGCACGATCGTCGTGCTCAGCCGCTGCTCCCCCATCCGCGCCACGAGCCCCACCAGCACGGCCGCGCACAGGAACAGCGCGGCGAGCTGCGGGAACGACCAGTCCAGCTCGAAACCGTACGGCTTCGCGTCCGCGTCCCCGCTCAGCGCGCTCGACCAGGGCACCACCGAGAAGATCATGAACGCGAAGACCAGCACCATGGTGATCAGGACCGCCTTGTGCAGCCCGGTCAGCTCGGGCTCCGCGTCCGGCGCCTCGGTGGCGTGGTCCCGGTCGCCGGGCAGGAACCCGGTGAGCGACCGCGCCGGATCGCGTCGCACCCGGCGCGCGTACCGGATCACGTACGCCACCGTCACCGCCGTCAGCACCAGCCACATCGCCGAGCGCAGCAGGATGCCGTCGCCGAGCGAGATGTCGGCGGCCGAGGACGCCGCCCCGGTCGCGAACGGATTCACCGTCGAGCACAGCACCCCGATCCCCGCGCCGAGGATGATCGTGCCGACGGCGACCATCCGGTCGTAGCCGAGGGCCAGCATCAACGGCACGATCAGGCCGTAGAAGCCGAGGGTCTCCTCGGCGAAGCCCTCGACCGTGCCGAGCACCGAGAACACCACCATGATCCCGGCGATCAGCAGCGCGCCCCGCTCCCGCAGCCGGTGGGCGAGCCGGGCGATGCCCCGGTCCAGCGCACCGGTCGCGAACACGACGGTGATGAACGCCCCGATGGCGAGCACGAACAGGAACACCCCCGCCGCGCCGTACAGACTCCCGGACAGGTCGGGTCCGACCAGGCCGCTCCTGGCGTCCCGCAGTCCGTACAGCCCGTTCACCGGCGAGAGGAACAGATCGTCGAGCCGGTCCGTGAGGGAGCGCCCCGAGGACACCCGGTGGTACGTGCCCTGGACCGGGGCGCCCGAGGCGTCGCGGGCGTACTCCCCCGGCGGGATCAGGAAGGCCAGCAGCCACACCGCCACGGTGACGACGGCCAGGACGGTCAGCGCGCTCGGGAAGGTGAACTTCCGCTCGCGCCGTGGCGGTTCCTGGGGCTTCGCCGCCGTCTCCATGTCCCCTCCTCGTCCCTCCTCACCCGTATCGATCACTTCAGCGTCGGGGCCGGTCGGCCGGGGCGCATCCGGGGGTGGGCCGTGGGAGGGGCCGCTGGAGGAGCACGGCACCGGCGCAGGACGGCGCCGGCGGCGGCTCGTCCCGAAGGATCACCCGGCGGAAAACGGGTCCGGCCCGGACGGCACGACGCAGTAGGGTCGGCAGCATGGCTTTGGCTGCACAGGACTCACCGGACGCGGACGACGACGTGAGCCGTGACTCCGCCGCCCCCGACCCGAAGACCTCGGCCGCCGTGGCCGCCGCGAAGGCCGCGGGACCGGTGACGGGCGAGAGCGTCCGGATCGACAGTTGGATCTGGGCCGTGCGCCTGGTCAAGACGCGTTCGCTGGGCGCGACCGCCTGCCGTGGCGGCCATGTCCATGTGAACGGCGACCGGGTGAAGCCCGCCCACTCGGTGCGGGTCGGCGACGAGGTACGGCTGCGGCACGAGGGCCGGGAGCGGGTCGTGATCGTCAAGCGGCTGATCCGCAAGCGGGTCGGCGCGCCGGTGGCCGTCGAGTGCTACGTCGACAACTCACCCCCTCCGCCGCCCCGCGAGGCCGTCGCCCCCGCCGGTGTCCGGGACCGTGGCGCCGGCCGCCCCACCAAGCGCGACCGCCGCGAGCTGGAACGGCTCCGGGGCCTTGGATCGCTGGGCGCCTCGGCGGCGGCACTCAGAGCGCCCGAGGAACGGGACGACACCGGCCGCCCCGACCGATCCGACCGACCCGGCGGCTCCGGAGGGCGACGCCGAGGACGGTGACCCCCGGCGCGCACCCCGCGTCCAGCCCACCCCCGACCAGCTCAGTCCCGCCGGCTCTGCCCGGTTCGCTCAGCCCAGCGGCAGCGCCACCGCCCGTACCCACATCCCGTCCTCCGTCAGATAGCTGTCGACCTCCAGTCCCGCCTCCGCCAGCGCCTCCTCGAACTCCGTCACGGTGAGGGGGCGCGCCCGGAAGGTCTGGGTCCAGACCGCGTCCGGGAACACGTACTCGGCGCGCACCGAGCGCACCCCCTCCCCCACCGGCTCGCTCCCCACGATCCGCACGGTGAAGCCGCTCGGGTCGACCCGCTCCCTCGGTATCCGGGTGTGATAGTCCGCGCCCTCCCGCTGGAGGAGGACACAGCCGCCCTCCGCGACGTGCCGGACGCAGGTGCGCAGCAGGCCACGCCGCACCTCCGGGTCCCCGGTGTGCACCAGGAACGAGGCGAGCATGACCACGTCGAACCGCTCGCCCAGGTCCAGGTCCTCGATGGGCGTGCATATGGTGCGCGCCCCTCTCACCCGGGCCAGCATCTCCGCCGACTCGTCCACGGCGGTGACCGTGAAGCCCCGCTCCAGCAGGGCATGGGTCACCCGGCCCACCCCGCTGCCCAGCTCCAGGATGTGTGCCCCGGCGGGCACGGCCGCCGCGATGACGTCCGGCTCGTCGCCGACCGGCAGCCTGCTGTACAGCTCGACCGCGCAGCCGTCCGGGGTGATCGCCCCGGGACCCGTGCCCTCGTATCCCTCACGCATTTCGACCGTCATGCCCGCACAACGCGCGGCGCTCGCACGGCCGTTCCCGTCCGTCGGCCAGTCCACTCGTTCGAGTCAATTCGCGGTCGGCGGGAACTCTCCGCCCTCGGTACCGCCCCGGGTGGCGCCACTGGTGCCGCCCCTGATGACGCCCTTGGTCGCGGGTCCGGCGAAGAGTACGTTGCAAGGAGGAGTGGAGACGGAATGCGTACGGGCAGTGAGCCGACGACCGCGCGCAGTGCGCTGCGAGCGCGGTTGTGGCTGGCCGTGTGGGGGTTCGGCTGGGCCGTGTTCGGGACCGTCGCCTTCGTCCTCGTCGGACGGCCGGGCTGGGCGGCCGCCTGTGCCGTGCTGTGGCTGGTGGTCACCGTCGATCTGACGCTGGTCGTGCGGCACTTGCGGCAGGGTCCGCACTATCAGCCGGGCCGCGACGTCCCGCCGTACGAGCCCGTGGACGACGAACCGCCGGGCGGACCGGAACCGCCGCGGCGGCGCCGTCTACCGACACCGCGCCGGCACCCCTGACCCCGGGACACCACGGCTTGGCAGGAGCACAGGTCCGCGCTCAGGAGTCGAAGCGCGCCGCCCGCAGATACTGCGGGTTGGGGTCGAGGGCCGCGGCGAGCCGGAAGTGGCGGCGGGCCTGGCCGGGCCGTCCCTGGCGCTCGTAGGTGCGGCCGAGGGCGAAGTGGGCGAAGGCGTTGTCCGGCTCGCGCTCCAGCACGATGGTGAACTCAAGCTCCGCGGGGCGCAGTTGGGCGGCCGCGAAGAAGGCACGCGCGCGCAGCAGCCGGGCGGCGGTGTTCTCGGGATGGGCGGCGATGACCTCGTCTAGCAGCTTCACCGCGCCTCTGGGGTCCCGCGCGTCGAGCAGGCGCTCGGCGGCACGGAAGTCGATGACATGCGTCTCCGGTGTACGTCCGGTCGATCCGCTGGTCTCGGGCACGGCGAAGTCCTTCCCTCACTCGGGCATTCCAACGCCTGTACGCCGAGGGCTATTCCGTCGAGCCGTCCTCGCGGGCGCGGGCCGCCAACTGCTCCCATACCCGGTCGACGCGTTCCTTCAGCGCCTCCAGGGGCACATCGTTGTCGACGACGATGTCCGCGATCTCCAGTCGCTGTTCGCGGCTCGCCTGGGCGGCCATGCGCGCGCGGGCGTCCTCCTCGGTCATCCCGCGCAACCGGACCAGCCGGTCGAGCTGGGTCTCGGGGCCGGCGTCCACGACGATCACGAGGTCGTAGAGGGGAGCGAGCCCGTTCTCGGTGAGCAGCGGCACGTCGTGGACCACGACGGAGCCGGGGCGCGCGGCGCTCTCCAGCTCACGGGAGCGGGCGCCCACCAGGGGGTGCACGATCGAGTTGAGCAGGGCGAGTTTCTCGGGGTCGGAGAAGACCAGGGCGCCGAGCCGGGGGCGGTCCAGGGAGCCGTCCTCGGCCAGGATCTCCGTCCCGAACGCCTCGGTCACGGCGGCGAGACCGGGGGTGCCCGGCGCCACGACCTCCCGTGCGATCCGGTCGGCGTCGATCAGTACGGCCCCGTGCTCCACGAGCAGCCGGGACACCTCGCTCTTGCCGGCGCCGATGCCACCGGTCAGGCCCACTGTCAGCATGACCGGAAGCTTAGAGCCCGCCCGACGAGCGCCGGCGCCCGGCTCGGCCCCGCCGGCCACCGCGCTCCGGCCGGCCGCCCTGGCGTACCGGTGGCCCGGCTCAGCCCTCGCCCTCCCGCTCCGCGAGGAACCGCTCGAACTCGCGGCCGATCTCGTCGGCGGAGGGGATGTCGACCGGCTCCGCGAGCATGTTGCCCCGGGTCTCGGCGCCCGCGGCCGCGTCGTACTGGTGCTCAAGGCCCTGGACGAGCGAGGTCAGTTCCTCGTCGCCCTCGCGGATCTGCCGCTCGATCTCGGTCTGCGTGCGGTGCGCCTCGGTGCGCAGGGAGTGCGCGACGCCGGGCAGCACGAGTCCGGTGGCGGCGGTGATCGCCTCCAGGACGGTCAGGGCGGCGTCCGGGTAGGTGGAGCGGGCGATGTAGTGCGGGACGTGGGCGGCGACACCGAGCGTGTCGTGACCGGCCTCGGAGAGCCGGTACTCGATCAGGGCCTCGGCGCTGCCGGGCACCTGGGCCTCGTCGAAGGGGCTGCGGTGGCCGGGCACGAGGTCGGTGCGGTTGCCGTGCGGGGTGAGGCCGACGGGACGGGTGTGCGGGACGCCCATCGGGATGCCGTGGAAGTTCACCGCCAGGCGGACGCCGAGCCGCTCCACGATCTGCCGCACGGCTGTCGCGAACCGCTCCCACTCCACGTCCGGTTCGGGCCCGGAGAGCAGCAGGAAGGGCGCGCCGGTGGTGTCCTGCACGAGGTGGACCTCGATGGCCGGCACCTCGTAGTCGGTCCATTGGTTCCGCTGGAACGTCAGCAGCGGCCGGCGGGCCCGGTAGTCCACGAGCCGGTCGTGGTCGAAGCGGGCGACGAGCTGGTGGGGAAGCGTGTCGAGAAGCCGCTCGACGATCTGGTCGCCGGCCTCTCCGGCGTCGATGTATCCGTCGAAGTGGTAGAGCATGACCAGCCCGGCCGATTCCTGAGCCAGCGCCATGTCCACCACGGCCAGCCCCTTCGGCTCCCACGCGTACAAACCCTGCGGATCAAGCACGATGACCGCCCCTCCTAGTGTCCATACCTCCCAACACCCACAGGACCAGAGCCATTCCCAAGATCACCGAGAGCAAGCCACGGAGAGCCCCCACAGCTCAACCCCTTGGGGGTCAACTCCCTGAGGGGCGCGGGGAACTGCGCGACAGACCACAGCGCACCCGCACCCGACAACGCACAAAAACCCGAGGGGCCCGTACCTCGAAAGGTACGGGCCCCTCGGGCCTACCTGCTAAGCCTCAGCGGCGAGCGTTCAGCTCTGGCCGCCCGCCAGCTTCTCACGCAGCGCGGCAAGCGCCTCGTCGGAAGCCAGGGCACCGGAGGTGTCCGCACCCTCGGAGGAGTACGAACCGCCACCGGACGCGGCCGGAGCGGCACCCGCGACGTCGCCACCCTCGGCAGCGGCCTTCTCGTCCGCCTCGCGGGACTTGATGACCTGCGCCT
Source organism: Streptomyces sp. NPDC005004 (assembly GCF_053600675.1). Classification (NCBI taxonomy): domain Bacteria; kingdom Bacillati; phylum Actinomycetota; class Actinomycetes; order Kitasatosporales; family Streptomycetaceae; genus Streptomyces; species Streptomyces sp. NPDC005004. Next base: position 212,988 of record NZ_JBSGAH010000011.1, on the reverse strand, counting down.
GGTGCTGCTCGAAGCGGGTCTGCGCCTCGGCGTACTGGCGCTCCCACTCCTCGCGCTGCTTCTCGTAGCCCTCGAGCCAGTCGTTGGTCTCGGGGTCGAAGCCCTCGGGGTAGATGTAGTTGCCCTGGTCGTCGTACGACGCGGCCATGCCGTACAGGGTCGGGTCGAACTCGACCACGGACGGGTCGGCACCGAAGGCCTCGTTGGCCTGCTTCAGCGAGAGGCTGATGCGGCGACGCTCGAGGTCGATGTCGATGACCTTGACGAAGATCTCGTCGTTGACCTGGACGACCTGCTCCGGGATCTCCACGTGGCGCTCGGCCAGCTCGGAGATGTGGACCAGACCCTCGATGCCCTCGTCCACGCGGACGAACGCACCGAACGGAACCAGCTTGGTGACCTTACCCGGGACGACCTGACCGATCTGGTGGGTCCGGGCGAACTGCTGCCACGGGTCCTCCTGCGTCGCCTTCAGCGACAGGGAGACACGCTCGCGGTCCATGTCGACGTCGAGAACCTCGACGGTGACCTCCTGGCCGACCTCGACAACCTCGGAGGGGTGGTCGATGTGCTTCCAGGACAGCTCGGAGACGTGAACCAGACCGTCGACGCCACCCAGGTCCACGAAGGCACCGAAGTTGACGATCGAGGACACGACGCCGGAGCGGACCTGACCCTTCTGGAGGGTCGTGAGGAACGTCTGGCGGACCTCGGACTGGGTCTGCTCCAGCCAGGCACGGCGGGACAGGACCACGTTGTTGCGGTTCTTGTCCAGCTCGATGATCTTCGCCTCGAGCTCCTTGCCCACGTAGGGCTGGAGGTCGCGGACACGGCGCATCTCGACCAGGGAGGCCGGGAGGAAGCCGCGGAGGCCGATGTCGAGGATGAGACCACCCTTGACGACCTCGATGACGGTACCGGTGACGATGCCGTCCTCTTCCTTGATCTTCTCGATGGTGCCCCAGGCGCGCTCGTACTGGGCGCGCTTCTTCGAGAGGATCAGGCGGCCTTCCTTGTCCTCCTTCTGGAGAACCAGGGCCTCGATCTCGTCGCCGACCTTGACGACCTCGTTCGGGTCGACGTCGTGCTTGATCGAGAGCTCGCGGCTCGGGATGACACCTTCGGTCTTGTAACCGATGTCGAGCAGGACCTCGTCCCGGTCGACCTTCACGATGACGCCGTCGACGATGTCGCCGTCGTTGAAGTACTTGATCGTCTCGTCGATCGCGGCGAGGAAGGCTTCCTCGTTACCGATGTCGTTGACCGCAACCTGCGGGGTGGTGGCGGTGGTCTCGGTGCTGCTCGTCATGTGGGAAAGGGCTCCGGTACGGACATTGAAGTCGTAGGTACTGCTTACGCCGGGAGCCCGTTTCGCTCTGCAGAAGCCGGACAGCCAAGGAAGCGCCACATAAGCACCGGGTGCCCGGTGGCGCCTCGACAACCGAGGGGACATACATACAGATGCGAGCGCGACCTGCTACGTCTGAGGTGCGCAGGCCCGCAGCGCAACTTGTAGCATACGGGGGCAGCCGGGCAGGGTCAATGCGCGAAGGCGCACACCCGGGGCGGATCACCGCATTCCCGGCAGAAGAATCGTCCCAACTGGCCACGCAGGCCCGGGAGACCCGTTCCGTGACACTCGCCCGGCGGGCCGGATGGACGGAAGAGTACGACGAGGGAGCCGATCATCCAAGAGCCCATGGGGCCCGATCCCGAGGGGACCGAGCCGGAAGCAACCCGCCGTGACGCGGACGTCGCGGAGAGCAGCCGCGCCAACCGCGGCTGGTGGGACCGCAACGCGGACGAGTACCAGGTCGAGCACGGCACGTTCCTCGGCGACGACCGCTTCGTGTGGGGCCCGGAGGGCCTGGACGAGGTGGAGGCCGAACTGCTCGGCGCGCCCGAGGACCTGAAGGGCCGGGACGTGCTGGAGATCGGCGCCGGCGCCGCCCAGTGCTCCCGCTGGCTGGCCGCGCAGGGCGCCCGCCCGGTCGCGCTCGACCTCTCCCACCGCCAGCTCCAGCACGCCCTGCGGATCGGCGGTTCCATCCCGCTGGTCTGCGCGGACGCGGGCGCGCTGCCCTTCGCCGACGCCTCCTTCGACCTCGCGTGCTCGGCGTACGGCGCGCTGCCGTTCGTGGCCGATCCCCGGCTGGTGCTGCGCGAGGTGCGCCGGGTGCTGCGGCCCGGCGGCCGGTTCGTGTTCTCGGTGACGCACCCGATCCGCTGGGCCTTCCCGGACGAACCGGGGCCCGAGGGGCTGTCGGTCGCCGCGTCGTACTTCGACCGCACGCCGTACGTGGAGCAGGACGAGAACGGCCACGCCGTCTACGTGGAGCACCACCGCACGATCGGCGACCGGGTGCGGGACATCGCGGCCTCCGGGTTCCGCCTGGTGGACCTCGTGGAGCCGGAGTGGCCGGCCTGGAACACCTCCGAGTGGGGCGGCTGGTCCCCCCTGCGGGGCGCGCTGATCCCGGGCACCGCGATCTTCGTGTGCGAGCGGGACTGAAACCCTCCCCGGGAGTGAGATCCCCGTGCGCCGGACGGCGTACGACACTGGGGGCGTGATCCGTGACGACGCCCTCGCCGCGCTGCCCGTGCGCTCCGCCCTGCCCGCCCTGACCGACGCGCTGGACGGGAGCGGCGCCGCCGTCCTGGTGGCGCCGCCGGGCACCGGCAAGACGACCCTGGTGCCGCTGGTGCTGGCCGGGCTCGTCGGCGGCGGGCCCGCGCGGCGGATCCTGGTGGCCGAGCCCCGGAGGATCGCGGCGCGGGCGGCGGCGCGGCGGATGGCGTGGCTGCTGGGCGAGAAGCCCGGCGAGAGCGTCGGGTTCACCGTGCGCGGCGAGCGGGTCGTCGGGCGGCACACGCGCGTGGAGGTCGTGACCACGGGCGTGCTGCTCCAGCGCCTCCAGCGCGACCAGGAACTGCCCGGGGTCGACGCCGTGGTCCTCGACGAGTGCCATGAACGCCATCTGGACGCGGACACGGCGGCCGCGTTCCTGTGGGACGTGACGCAGACCCTGCGGCCCGACCTGCGCCTGGTGGCGGCCTCCGCGACCACGGACGCCGAGGGCTGGGCACGGCTGCTCGGCGGGGCGCCGGTGGTGGAGGCGGCGGGCATCACGCATGCCGTCGAGACCGTGTGGGCGCCGCCCGCACGTCCGGTCCGGCCGCCGCACGGGATGCTGGTCGGCCCGGCGCTGCTCGCGCACGTGGCCTCCGTAGTACGGCGGGCGCTCGCGGAGCGCCCCGGTGACGTGCTGTGCTTCCTGCCCGGCGTCGGTGAGATCGCGCGCGTGGCGGGGCAGCTGGGCGAGCTGCCGGACGTGGACGTGCTCCAGGTGCACGGGCGGGCGCCGTCCGCCGTGCAGGACGCGGTGCTCTCGCCCGGGGTGCGGCGCCGGGTGGTGCTGGCCACCTCGGTCGCCGAGTCCTCGCTGACGGTGCCCGGAGTGCGGGTGGTCGTGGACTCGGGGCTGGCGCGTGAGCCGCGCGTGGACCACGCGCGCGGGCTGAGCGGCCTGGCGACCGTACGCGCCTCGCGTGCGGCCGGGCGCCAGCGGGCGGGCCGCGCCGGGCGTGAGGCTCCGGGCGCGGTCTACCGGTGCTGGGCCGAGGCCGAGGACGGCAGGCTGCCCGCCTTCCCGGCACCCGAGATCAAGGTGGCCGACCTGACCGCCTTCGCCCTCCAGGCCGCCTGCTGGGGCGATCCGGATGCCTCGGGCCTCGCCCTTCTGGACGCGCCGCCCGCCGGGGCGATGGCGGCGGCCCGCGAGGTCCTGACGGCGGTGGGCGCCGTCGACCCGGCGGGCCACGCCACCGGCCGGGGCGCCCGCCTGTCCCGTCTCGGCGTCCACCCCCGTCTGGGCCGAGCCCTGCTGGACACCGACCCCGCGGGCGCCGAGGCGGTCGCCCTGCTGTCGGAGGAGGTCCCGCGCGAGTACGGCGACGACCTCGCGACGGCCCTGCGGCGCGCCCGGCGGGGCGGGGACGCGTACGCGGCGCGGTGGCGCGCCGAGGTACGGCGGCTGCGGGGGCTCGCGGGGACGGCGGAGCGGGCGGACGGCTCGAGCGCGGGTGCCGCCGTTCCCCCCTCCCCCGACGGTCTCGACGCGGTCGTGGGCCGCGTGGCCGCGCTCGCCTTCCCCGAGCGCGTGGCCCGGCTGGAGGGAGGTTCGTATCTCATGGCCTCCGGGACGCGGGCCGAACTAGCGGAGGGGTCGGCGCTGCGCGGGGCGCCGTGGATCGTGGTGGCGGTGGCCGACCGGCCCGGTGGGAAGGGGCACGCGCGCGTGCGGCTCGGGGCGGCCGTACCGCGGGACGTGGCGCGGGAGGCGGCCCGCGCGCTGCTCTCCGAGGGGGAGGAAGTGCGCTGGGCCGACGGGGAGGTCGTGGCGCGGCGGGTCGAGCGGCTCGGGGCGGTGGAGCTGGCCGTGCGGCCCCTCGCGGACCCTGAGCCCGAGTTGGTGCGCGCGGCGCTGCTCGACGGGCTGCGGCGGGAGGGTCTCGGGCTGCTGAGGTGGTCCGAGGGTGCGACGGCGCTGCGGCGGCGGCTGGCGTTCCTGCGGGCACGACGGGGCGGGCCGTGGCCCGACGTGTCGGACGAGGCGCTGTACGCGCGCGCGGACGAATGGCTGGAACCCGAGCTGAGCCGGGCCCGGCGGCGCGCCGATCTCGGCCGGATCGACGCCGGGCAGGCGCTCGGCCGGCTGCTGCCGTGGGCGAGCGGGGAGGCGGCCCGCCTGGACGAGCTGGCGCCGGAGCGGATCACGGTGCCCAGCGGGTCGAGCATCCGGGTCGACTACACCGATCCCGAACGCCCGGTGCTGGCGGTGAAGTTGCAGGAGATGTTCGGGCTCGGGGAGACCCCGGCGGTGGCCGGGGTGCCGCTCCTCGTCCATCTGCTCTCCCCCGCGGGACGGCCCGCCGCCGTGACCGCCGATCTCGCCTCGTTCTGGCGGGACGGCTATCGCGGCGTACGGGCCGAGCTGCGCGGGCGCTATCCGAAGCACCCGTGGCCGGAGGACCCGGCCACGGCCGAGCCCACCCGGCACACCAAGGCTCGTCTCAACCGGAGTTGATGAGGCGTCAGGAACTCGCGGAGGGGCTCGGCGACGGCTGCGCCGAGGTGTCCCCTGCCGGGGCGACCGTCAGCTTCACGGTGAGGGTGGCGCCGCCCGTGGTGGTGATCCGGAGCAGATAGGTGCCGCTGGCGTCGTCGGCGTACAGCTTCGGGAGGGTGAGCAGGCCCTTGTCGTCCGTCTTGAGCCCGCTGAGAGTGCGGACGGGCTTGCCGTCGGCGTCCTTGAAGTAGGGGCCCTTGTCGTTCTCGGCGGGGTCGTCGTCGGACTTGATCAGGGTGGCGGTGGCCTCGACCCGGTCGGCTACGGCGCCCTTGTAGGTGGCCTTGACCTGGACGGGGTCGGTGAACTCGCCCCCGGGCACGCAGGTGTGGGCCAGGTCGTCGGTGGGGGCGAGGGCGTCGGCGGCGCGCGGGGTGACGGTGGCGTCGTAGGTGACGCCCTCGACCCGGTGGCCGACGAGCGTGGTGGTCACCTTGAAGGCGCCGGTCTTCTCGCCCGCCCGGAGCTCGGGGGCGGTCGCCACGCCCTTGGCGTCGGTGGCGACGGTGGCCACCTTCTCGCCGCCCGCGAAGGTGGCGTCGGTGTCCCCGGTGATCGTGAAGCGGACCCGCACCTTGGCCACGGCCTTGCCGTCCTCGGTCTCCGCGCGGGCGGCGATCTTCTCGGCGAAGGCGTGCCCCGCCATCGCGTTCGGTTCGGCCGCGTCGGGGTCGGCGTAGGCCAGGTGGTCCACGGTGTCCGAGGGGGTGGGCTGCTCCCATGGCGGGGTGGGCGGCTTGGGGGACGGGCGGTCGTCGCCTCCGCCCGCGTTGCCCGGGTCGGGCTTCGACGGCTTCGTGGGCTTGCCGGGCTTGTGGGGCTTCGCGGGCTTGGCCGGCTTCGACGGCTTCGCGGGTGCGGAGGGTCCGGTGGTGCCGGGGTGCGTGGTGGTGTCGTCGCTGCGGTGGGTGGGCAGGCCGCCGGTGCCGTCGGGGACGGTGTGGACGCCCTTGCGGTAGTAGTTCACCCAGTTCAGGACGAGGTTCAGATAGTCGGTGGAGTTGTTGTAGCTGAGGATCGCGCTGTGCAGGTCGTCCTCGCGGGACAGGTCCCGGTCGCCCCGGCACAGGTAGTGACCGGCGGCGAGGGCGGCGTCGTAGACGTTGTTCGGGTCGGCCTTGCCGTCGCCGTTGCCGTCGCGGCCCGCCCACGCCCAGGTGGAGGGGATGAACTGCATCGGACCGATGGCCTGGTCGTAGGAGGCGTTGCCGTCGTACGCGCCGTGGTCGGTGTCCTTGATCAGCGCGAAGCCGTTGCCGTCGAGCTGGGGGCCGAGGATGCGGCCGATCGTCGTACCGTCGGCGTCCACGCGGCCGCCGCGGGCCTGACCGGACTCCACCTTGCCGATGGCGGCGAGGAGTTGCCAGGGGAGGTTGCAACCGGGCTTGGAGCTGCGCAGCTCGGCCTCGGCACGCTTGTAGGCGTCCAGGACGGTCGCGGGGATCTGGCCCGCGACCTCTCCGTCGCCCTGCGCCACGGGGGTGCCGACGACGGGTGAGGGGCTGGGCGCGGGGCTGTGCAGCGGGGGCAGGTCGGTGTAGTAGGGGGAACCGCCGGTGGCGTCCGACGCCGTGTCGGGCACCGGGGTGCTGACGCCCGCGGTCTGTGCGCCGCCGCTCGCTCCGGTCGCTCCCGGAGCCTGGGACGCGGACAGAGCCGCGACCGCCGCCGCGGCCACGGCGGTGGTCGCCGCTCCCTTGCGCAGCCGCCTGCCGAAATGCGCCGCCATAGAGTGAACCCTCCCGCTGGGCGCTCGGGGCGCCCGTCTCCGTCCGACTGCCTCGCTGGTGTGACGGTTGACGCCGTGTTCTGGTTGCCCCTGTTTCGCGATTCCGTCCGAGTGACAGGTGAGCGCGCGTGCGCACCGGCACGACGGCCCAGTTGACCCTACGACAACTTGTTTGCCATGGGCACCCGTTCGTGTCCGGATTCCGTCCGCGTCGGGGCGTGTGCTCCACCGCGCATACTGGGACGCGCTCGATCACTCGCCCCGGGGGTGACGGGTCGACCTACTGCCGCTTCCGGAGGCTCCGTTGCCCTTCACCCTCAGCCACGCGGCCGCCGTGCTGCCCGCGGTCCGCCGGGACGGCGGCGGGCGCGGTCCCCTGGTGCCCGCGGTGCTCGTCGCCGGTTCCTTCGCGCCCGACCTCACCTACTTCGCGGCGAGTTTCGTACCGGGGGCGATGGAATTCGGGGCGGTCACGCACTCCTTCGCCGGTGTGGCGAGCGTGGACGTGCTCATCGCGTGGGGGCTGGCCGCCCTGTGGCTCCTGGTCCGCGAACCTCTCGTGGCGCTGCTCCCCCGGTCCCTGCGGGGCCGCCCGGCCACGCTGCTGCGCTGCGGTACGCCCCTTGGACGCCCGCGTGCCGCGACCGCGCTGTGGTGGTACGTCTCCGCCGCCCTCGGCGCCCTGACCCACGTCGTCTGGGACGCCTTCACCCACCACGACCGCTGGGGCTCCCGCCTGGTCCCCGCCCTCATGCGACCGGCCTGCGGCCTCCCCCTGTACACCTGGCTCCAGTACGGCACCTCGGCGCTGGCGGCGGTGGTGCTGGTGGTGTTCGTGTCGCACGCGCTGCGCCATGCACCCGCGTCGGTGCCGCATGACGTACCGGTCCTCTCCCTCCGCGACCGCGCCCTGGCGGCGGGCTTGCCGGGCGGCTGCGCGACCCTGGCCGCGCTCCGGAGGACGACGCTCTGGTGGGGTCGCCCGAACGCCCGGCTCCTTGAGCTGGTCCCCACCGTGTGCTTCGGCGCGGGCGCCGGGCTGCTGGTGGGAGTGGTGCTTTACACCGTGGCCGTCAGGGTGTGGCGCCCGGCTGCGGCGCGGGCGGGTGCGGGTGCGCGGGAGCCGGTGGGGCCCGGGGCACGGTGAGCGCCCGGTGCGTCCATGCCGTCGCCGGTGTTCCCGGGCGAGCGGAGGCGCCCCCGACTCGGGGACCCGTGCCGGGTGACCCGGGTCGCCCGTCGAGGTGGCGCGTCACGCCGTCACCGTCAGGACGCGGCACCCGGCTCCCGCCTGGACGCCCGCCCCCGCACGGGAGCCGACGAGTCGGGGCGCTCCGTGAGGGACGCGACGAACACGGTCAGGGTGTGCCGGGGGCGTGCCTTGGGCAGCGCGGCCGGCAGCAGGGCGAGGTAGCCGCGGGCGACGTCCGCCCGGGCTCGCCACTGGAGCGCGGCGAGGCGACGTCTCAGCCCCACGAGTGCGGCGCGTACCCGCGCGGCGGGGTCGACGGGAATGCGGGCACTGCTCGCGTCGGCCGCGAGCGACGGCACCGACGAGGCGTCCCCGCCCCGCCCCGGGTCCGCCTGCGCCCGCTCGATCCGACGGTGCCACGCCTCGGTCCTGCGGCGGTGGAGCATCCGTATACCCATGCTCGCAGTGTTGCCGCAGGTACGGCCGCGAGGCGTTCTGACGGGGGCCACGTGAGTGACGGGGCTCTCCGGAGGCTGGGCCGCGACCCGGAGCGGGCGGCGCCGGTGTGGCCGTGGACGGCCGCACGCCCCGATGGGACCGCCGAACGCCCGTCGGCCAGGGCCGGGGACATGACACTGGTGCACGGGCTCCCGTCGGCCCGGTCCCCGCGGCACAGCCTCCGCAGGTCAGCCCCCGCCGGGGAAACCCTCTCTCCGGCCGACCCGGGCCAGAGGCACGGCATCCGTCGGCCGCACCAAGGCGACCGAACCGGCACGGCCGCGTACGCGGGAGGGGAGGGCACCGCGTGGCGTACCCTCCCCTCCCGCGCGGGCTGACATCAGTGGGCCGCCGACTCCCAGTCCGGGCCCACGCCCACCGAGACGTCCAGAGGGGCCCGGAGGGACACCGCGGACGCCATTTCCCGGCGGACGATCTGTTCCACGGCCTCTCGTTCGCCGGGGGCGATTTCGAGGACGATTTCGTCGTGGACCTGGAGGAGCATGCGGGACGTGAGGTCCGCCTCGCGCAGGGCGCGGTCCACGTGGAGCATGGCGATCTTGACGATGTCGGCGGCGGTGCCCTGGATGGGGGCGTTCAGCGCCATGCGTTCGGCGGCCTCGCGGCGCTGGCGGTTGTCGCTGTTGAGGTCGGGGAGGTAGCGGCGGCGGCCGAACAGCGTCGCCGTGTAGCCCGTCGCACGGGCCTCGTCGACCACGCGGCGCAGATAGTCCCGTACGCCGCCGAAGCGCTCGAAGTAGGTGTCCATCAGGGCCCGCGCCTCGCCGGCCTCGATGTTGAGCTGCTGGGAGAGGCCGAAGGCGGAGAGCCCGTACGCCAGGCCGTACGACATCGCCTTGATCTTGCGCCGCATCTCCGGGTCGACCGCGTCCCGCTCGACGGAGAACACCTGGGAGGCGACCGTGGTGTGCAGGTCCTCGCCGGAGGTGAACGCCTCGATCAGGCCCGCGTCCTCGGAGAGGTGGGCCATCACGCGCAGCTCGATCTGGCTGTAGTCGGCGGTCATCAGGGACTCGAAGCCCTCGCCCACCACGAAGCCGCGGCGGATCGCGCGGCCCTCGTCGGTGCGGACCGGGATGTTCTGCAGGTTCGGGTCCGTGGAGGAGAGCCGGCCGGTCGCGGCGACCGTCTGGTTGAACGTGGTGTGGATACGGCCGTCGCCCGCGATGGTCTTGATCAGGCCCTCGACCGTGACGCGCAGCTTGGCCTGCTCACGGTGACGGAGCATGATCACCGGCAGCTCGTTGTCCGTCTGGGCGGCGAGCCAGGCCAGTGCGTCGGCGTCGGTGGTGTACCCGGTCTTGGTCTTCTTCGTCCTGGGCAGCGCCAGCTCGCCGAAGAGGACTTCCTGGAGCTGCTTGGGCGAGCCCAGGTTGAACTCGTGCCCGGCGGCCGCGTGGGCCTCCTTCACGGCCTGCTGCACCGCGCCCGCGAAGGTCTGCTCCATCGCCTCCAGGTGCGCGCGGTCGGCCGCGATGCCGTGCCGCTCCATGCGGGCGAGCAGCGCGGAGGTGGGCAGCTCCATGTCGCGCAGCAGATCGGCGGCGCCGACCTCCTCCAGGCGGCCCTCGAACGCCTCGCCCAGGTCGAGGATCGCGCGGGCCTTGATCATCAGCGCCTCGGCCTCGGCGCCGTCGTCCGCGCCGAACGCCAACTGTCCGTCGGCCGCGGCGGCCGGGGCCAGCTCGCGGTGCAGATACTCCAGCGAGAGCGCGTCCAGGTCGAAGGAACGGCGCCCCGGCTTGACCAGGTAGGCGGCCAGCGCGGTGTCCATGCGGACGCCCTCGACGCTCCAGCCGTGCTCGCCGAAGACCCGCATCGCGCCCTTGGCGTTGTGGAACACCTTGGGACGGTCCGCGTCCGCCAGCCACGCGGCGAACGCCCGCTCGTCGGCCTCGTCCAGCTCGGCCGGGTCGAACCAGGCGGCCGCTCCGCCGGAGGCCGCGAGGGCGACCTCGGCCACCGAGCCCGCGCCCAGCGCCCAGGTGTCCACGGTGGCGACACCCAGGGTCCCGGTGCCGTGCTCGGCCAGCCAGGGGGCCAGCCCGCCGGTGCCCAGGACCGTGCCGTCGATCTCCACGCCCTCGGTCGCGACCGGGGTCGTCTCCACCTCCTCGGCGCCGGGGTCGACGGCGAAGAGCCGCTCGCGCAGAGACGGGTTGCGGATCTCCAGGGTGTCCAGGATCGTCGCGACGGCCTTGCGGTCGTACGGGCTCCGCTCCAGCTCGGCGACCGTCCTCGACAGCTCGACGTCACGCTCCAGCTCGGTCAGGACGCGGTTGAGCTTGACCGACTCCAGGTGGTCCCGGAGGTTCTGCCCGACCTTGCCCTTGACCTCCTCGACCCGCTCGACCAGCTCCGCGAACGAGCCGAACTGGTTGATCCACTTCGCGGCGGTCTTCTCGCCGACGCCCGGGATGCCGGGGAGGTTGTCGGACGGGTCGCCGCGCAGCGCGGCGAAGTCGGGGTACTGCGCGGGCGTCAACCCGTACTTCTCGAGAACCTTCTCCGGGGTGAACCGGGTCAGCTCCGAGACGCCCTTGGTCGGGTAGAGCACCGTGGTGTGGTCACTGACCAACTGGAAGGAGTCGCGGTCACCGGTGACGATCAGCACGTCGAAGCCCGCGGCCTCGGCCTGGGTGGCGAGGGTGGCGATCACGTCGTCCGCCTCGAAGCCCTCGACGGCGAAGCGGGGCGCGTTCATGGCGTCGAGCAGCTCGCCGATCAGCTCGACCTGGCCCTTGAACTCGTCCGGGGTCTTGGAACGGTTCGCCTTGTACTCGGTGAAACGCTCCGAACGCCAGGTCTTGCGCGACACGTCGAACGCCACCGCGAAGTGCGTGGGCGCCTCGTCACGCAGGGTGTTGGCCAGCATCGAGGCGAAGCCGTAGATCGCGTTCGTGGGCTGGCCCGTCGCGGTGGTGAAGTTCTCCGCGGGCAGCGCGAAGAACGCGCGGTACGCCAGCGAATGCCCGTCCATGAGCATCAGCCGGGGCCGGCCGGGGTTGGTCTCGTTCTGCTTCGCTGCTGTCTCTGCCACGCCCTCGATCCTGCCACGGCCCACTGACACCCGACTCCACGCAGCCGTCCCGGCACCGTCCGGTGACGGGCCGCGGCGCCCGGGGGCGGCCTCCGCACGACCGAGGACCACCGGGGATCACCGGAGACCACCGGAACACCCCGCCCCACCCGCACCCCGCCCCACCACTCACCGCCCCCACCCGCCCGCTCACCGACCGCCTCCACCCACCCCCTCCCCCTCCGCCCCCTCACCAGGCATGCTGATGCGCGGGACAGGGGAGCGGGCCGCGAACAGCGTGCGGTGCCGGGACCGGAAACACAGGCGAAGGGGAACGGGCACATGGCGACGAAGCCGCCCAAGAGCGATCCGGTGCAGGACGCGCCGCGCACAGGAGAGCCGAAGCACGCGGCGGCGGGGCTGCCCGCGGTGGTGCACTCCCTGAAGATCGCGCAGGAGCAGATGGGGGTCAGGCGCACCGCGCTCACCCTGCTCCGGGTGAACCAGAAGGACGGCTTCGACTGCCCCGGCTGCGCCTGGCCGGAGCCCGCGCACCGGCACACCGCCGAGTTCTGCGAGAACGGCGCGAAGGCCGTGGCCGAGGAGGCCACGCTGCGCCGCGTCACCCCGGAGTTCTTCAAGGAGCACTCCGTCGCCGATCTGTCCGGCAAGAGCGGCTACTGGCTGGGCCAGCAGGGGCGCCTCACGCACCCCATGTATCTCCCCGAGGGCGCGAGCCACTACGAGCCGGTGACCTGGGAGCGCGCCCTCGGCATCGTCGCCGAGGAGATCGCCGCGCTGGACTCCCCCGACGAGGCCGTCTTCTACACGTCGGGCCGCACCAGCAACGAGGCCGCCTTCCTCTATCAGCTGTTCGCGCGCGAGCTGGGCACCAACAACCTGCCCGACTGCTCCAACATGTGCCACGAGTCGTCCGGTTCGGCGCTGTCGGAGACGATCGGCATCGGCAAGGGCAGCGTCCTCCTGGAGGACCTCCACCGCGCCGATCTGATCATCGTCGCGGGACAGAACCCGGGCACCAACCACCCCCGTATGCTCTCCGCGCTGGAGAAGGCCAAGTCTTCCGGGGCGCGGATCATCAGCGTCAACCCGCTGCCCGAGGCGGGCCTTGAGCGGTTCAAGAACCCGCAGACCCCGCAAGGGATGATCAAGGGCGCCGCGCTGACCGATCTGTTCCTCCAGATCCGTCTCGGCGGCGACCAGGCACTCTTCCGTCTCCTCAACAAGCTGATCCTGGAGACCGAGGGCGCGGTGGACGAGGAGTTCGTCCGCGAACACACCCATGGTTACGAGGAGTTCGCGGACGCCGCCCGCAAGGCGGAGTGGGCCGAGACCCTGGCGGCGACCGGTCTGGCCCGCGAGGAGATCGAGCGGGCGCTCGCCATGGTGCTGGAGTCGAAGCGGGTCATCGTCTGCTGGGCCATGGGCCTCACCCAGCACAAGCACTCCGTGCCGACCATCCGCGAGGTGGTCAACTTCCTCCTCCTGCGCGGCAACATCGGCCGCCCGGGCGCGGGCGTCTGCCCGGTGCGCGGTCACTCGAACGTGCAGGGCGACCGCACCATGGGCATCTTCGAGCGGCCCGCCCCGGCTTTCCTGGACGCGCTGGAGAGGGAGTTCGGGTTCGCTCCCCCGCGCGCGCACGGTTTCGACGTCGTACGGGCGATCCGCGCGCTGCGCGACGGCGAGGCGAAGGTGTTCCTCGCCATGGGCGGCAACTTCGTCTCCGCCTCCCCCGACACCGAGGTCACCGAGGCGGCGATGCGCCGGGCGCGGCTGACCGTGCACGTGTCGACCAAGCTGAACCGCTCGCACGTGGTCACCGGCGCCCGCGCCCTGATCCTGCCGACGCTGGGCCGTACCGAGCGCGACGTGCAGGACGGCGGCGAGCAGTTCGTGACCGTCGAGGACTCCATGGGCATGGTGCACGCCTCGCGCGGCCGGCTCACCCCCGCGAGTCCGCAGTTGCTGTCCGAGCCCGCGATCGTGTGCCGGCTGGCGCGCCGGGTGTTGCCGGACAGCACGGTGCCGTGGGAGGAGTTCGAGCGCGACTACGCCGCGATCCGCGACCGCATCGCGCGCGTGGTCCCCGGCTTCGAGGACTTCAACGCGCGCGTGGCCGACCCCGCCGGCTTCGCCCTGCCGCACGGCCCGCGCGACGAGCGCCGCTTCCCGACGGCCACCGGCAAGGCCAACTTCACGGCCGCCCCGGTGGAGCATCCCGAGCTGCCCGAGGGCCGGCTGCTGCTCCAGACCCTGCGCTCGCACGACCAGTACAACACCACGATCTACGGTCTGGACGACCGCTACCGGGGCATCACCGACGGCCGCCGCGTCGTCCTGGTCCACCCCGAGGACGCGCGCGAACTGGGCGTGACGGACGGCCAGTACGTCGATCTGGTGGGCGAGTGGCGCGACGGGGTCGAGCGGCGGGCGCCCGGTTTCCGGGTGGTGCACTACCCGACGGCGCGGGGCTGCGCGGCCTCGTACTACCCGGAGACCAACGTGCTCGTGCCGCTGGACGCCACCGCGGACACCAGCAACACCCCGGCGAGCAAGTCGGTCGTGGTCCGCCTGGAGGCGGCCGCGAAACCCCGTCTGGAACAATCGGCGACCGACTGAGCGTTCGCTCAGCGACAGACAGGGAACGCGCCGTCGGAGACGGGAACGTGCCGTCGGACAGGCGTTGCGAGAACGGAGCCGGACCATGGGTGAGCAGCAGCAGGTGAAATTCCCGCAGGAGATCATCGACGAGTACGCGGCGCTCGGCGTGGACCTGCCCGCACTGTTCTCGGCGGGCCACCTCGGCACGCGGATGGGTGTGCAGATCCTGGAAGCGGCCCCGGACCGGGTGGTGGCCACCATGCCGGTGGAGGGCAACACCCAGCCGTACGGCCTGCTGCACGGCGGCGCCTCGGCCGTGCTGGCCGAGACGCTGGGCTCTGTCGGCGCCATGCTGCACGGCGGCAGCTCGAAGATCGCGGTGGGCGTGGACCTGAACTGCACGCACCACCGGGGCGTGCGCTCCGGCCTGGTGACCGGCGTGGCCACCCCGGTGCACCGGGGCCGCACGACGGCGACGTACGAGGTCGTGATCAGTGACGAGGAGGGCCGCCGGGTCTGCACGGCCCGGCTGACCTGCCTGCTGCGGGACGCGCGTCCGGGCGGCGTCGAGGGCTGACCACCCCGCGGACGGAATCAAGTGACCGTCCTTTTCGCGAATTGATGAAGCGTCAGGGCCGGGGACCCGCGCCGTCCGGATCACCGGCGGGGCGGGCCCCCGGCCCTCGTCGTGCCCGCATATGCCCGAATTCCGGGAAAGCGGAAGACGCCCAACCATTTCCCTGGAAGTAACGCTGCGTAATACGCACGCAATACGGATTCCCGTTCCGCACCGCGTTCCCGATCTGTCCCGCAGATCGCCGAGGCCACGATTGTCACCTGCGGCAACCAGGCTCCCGTCACTAGCAAAACCCTTGAGACACCTGAACAGTTGAGGGCCGTTCCTGCGAGTTCTCACGATGTGGACGGGGCGAACCGGATCGAATTCCTTCCTTTCCCCCACTGCGTACCGCTCTGCATTACCTCGTGTCATAACAAGAGCGTCACAGCATTCGTCAGACCCTCCTCCACGTTCCCCACACACGCTTAGAGTCACGGCCAGTCACCGCTCCAACGGGAGTTCGGTACCGGCGCGGCACCCGTCGCTCTCCGTTCCAGGGGAGGGCTGTGCCTGCGGAAAGGATCGATTGTGCGACAGCGTTCTCTGGTGATTCTTACCTCCGTGCTGACGACCGGAGCTCTGACTCTCACCGCCTGTGGTTCCCGTGACAAGGACAGCAAGAGCGGCGACAGCGGCAACGTGACGGTGACGATCGGCGTCGACGCCCCGCTCACCGGCCAGAACTCCGCCACCGGCCTCGGAATTCAGTACGGCGCGCAGATCGCCGTCGACGACGCCAACAAGAACAAGACCGTCCCCGGCGTCACCTTCAAGATCCACGCCCTCGACGACAAGGCGCTCCCGGCCACCGGCCAGCAGAACGCCTCGCAGCTCGTCGCCGACAAGAGCGTCCTCGGCGTCGTCGGCCCGCTCAACTCCGGTGTGGCCACCCAGATGCAGCAGGTACTGGCGACCGCCAACCTGGTCCAGATCTCGCCCTCCAACACGGCGCCCGAGCTGACCCAGGGCAAGAACTGGCAGACCAGCAAGTCCCGCCCGTACAAGACGTACTTCCGCACCGCCACCACCGACGAGCTCCAGGGCGCCTTCGCCGCGGACTACGCCTACAACGGCCTCAAGAAGAAGAAGGCCTTCGTCGTCGACGACAAGCAGACGTACGGCGCCGGCCTCTCCAAGATCTTCAAGGAGCAGTTCGTCAAGCAGGGCGGCAAGGTCGTCGGCACCGACCACGTCAACGTGGGCGACCGCGACTTCTCCACCCTCGCCACGAAGATCAAGAACTCCGGCGCCGACCTGCTCTACTACGGCGGCCAGTACGACGAGTCCCAGGTCCTCACCAAGCAGCTCAAGGACGCCGGCGCCAAGATCCCGCTGTTCGGCGGCGACGGCATGTTCACCCCGACCTACATCAAGACCGCCGGCAAGGCCGCCGAGGGCGACCTCGTCACCTCCATCGGCGTCCCCGTCGACACCCTCCCCGCCGCCAAGGACTTCGTCGCCACCTACAAGGCCAAGAAGTACCCCGGCGACTACGGCACCTACGGCTCGTACTCCTACGACGCCACCACCGCCATCATCAAGGCCGTCGGCCAGGCCGTGAAGGACGGCAAGATCCCCTCCGACGCCCGCCAGCAGGTCGTCGACGGCGTCCAGAAGAGCTCCTTCGACGGCATCTCCGGCAAGATCTCGTTCGACCAGTACGGCGACACCACCAACAAGCAGCTCACCGTCTACCAGGTCACCAAGGGCGAGTGGAAGTCCGTCAAGAGCGGCGTGGCCAACCCGAAGTAAACCCGGCCACACCACCACGCAGCACCAGGGCCGCGCGGCGTACACACGACGTCACCGCGCGGCCCGCGCTCTACCCCGACCCACCCCGACTCTCCCCACCACATGGAGGCCATGCGGTGAACACCCTGCCGCAGCAGCTGGCCAACGGGCTGTTCCTCGGCTCGATGTACGGGCTTATCGCCATCGGCTACACGATGGTGTACGGCATCGTCCAGCTCATCAACTTCGCCCACGGCGAGATCTTCATGACCGGCGGCTTCGGAGCCCTCACGGTCTATCTCGTCCTGCCGGACGGCATATCCATGTGGATTGCCCTGCCGGCGATGCTCATCGGCGGCGCCCTGGTCGCCGTGCTCATCGCCGTCGGCGCCGAGCGCTTCGCCTACCGCCCGCTGCGCGGGGCACCCCGCCTCGCACCACTGATCACCGCGATCGGCCTCTCCCTCGCCCTTCAGCAACTCGTCTTCAACCTCTACCCGGACGCCAAGTCCGCCCGCGTCTTCCCCCAGTTGCCCTTCGGCCCCCTGCACCTCGGCTCGGTCACCGTCCAGAGCGGCGACGTCTTCCTCGTCATCGCCGCCCCGCTCTGCATGGCCGTCCTCGCCCTCTTCGTCCGCCTCTCCCGCACCGGCCGCGCCATGCAGGCCACCGCCCAGGACCCGGACACCGCCCAGCTCATGGGCATCGACACCAACCGCATCATCGTCATCGCCTTCGCCATCGGCGGCTTCTTCGCCGCCGTCGCCGGCCTCTCCTACGGCCTCAAGTACGGCTCCGTCTCCTACGACATGGGCTTCATCGCCGGCCTCAAGGCGTTCACCGCGGCCGTCCTCGGCGGCATCGGCAACATCTACGGCGCCATGCTCGGCGGACTCGTCCTCGGCGTCGCCGAAGCCATGGCCACCGCCTACATCGCCGACATCCCCGGTATGCAGCAGCTCGGCGGCGGCGGCTGGGCGGCCGTATGGGCCTTCGTCCTCCTCATCCTCGTCCTCCTGTTCAGACCACAAGGTCTGCTCGGAGAACGCGTCGCGGACAGGGCGTGAACGACATGACCGACACCACGCAGACCCCTCTGGTCCCGCTCCCGCGCACCCTCGCCCGGCCGCTGGCCGTCGCCGGTGCCGCCCTCACCATCGCCTCCACGTTCCTCTCCTGGACCTGGACCGACGAATTCCCCGGCGACCTCACCGTCTACGGCTACCCGGCCGGACTCCAGGTCATCACCCTCACCCTCGCCGCCATCGCCCTCGTCTACGCCCTGAGCGGCTACAACATCCCCGGCCTGAACCGGATCAACCCCAGCGGCAGCGGCAACACCCTCGCCCTGTTCGCCACCGGCACCTTCGCCGTCGTCTGGTTCACCGTCATCGCCATCTCCGTCGACCTCGGCGGCCTGGTCAACGTCGACCCCGGCGGCTTCGTCGCCGCGGCGGGCGCACTCCTCCTGCTGCTCGGCGCCCTCGCCCTGCCGCTGGACCGGCCCGCCGACGACGGCAACCCGCCCGCCTGGACCCGACGCCGCGTCATCGGCGCGCTGGGCGCCCTGCGCCTCGCCAAGCCCGCCACCCCCCGGCCCACCGCGGGCAGCCCGCTCACCGACCGCCTCGCCATCACCGTAGGCACCGCGCTCGGCCTGGTCGTCTTCACCTACGGCATCGGCATCGACAACGAGGCCAGCGAGACCTTCATCGGCTACCTCATCGCCGTGCTCTTCGGCGCCCTCGCCCTCGTCCACGCGGGCCTGCTCGACCGCTACGCGACCGTCTCCGCCCGCCACAAGGGCTTCTCGGCCGCCCTCGCCTTCGCCGCCGCCGCCGTCTTCCCCTTCACCCAGAGCGACGACCACAACGCCAACGTCGGCGTCAACATCCTCATCTTCGCCACCGTCGCCCTGGGCCTGAACATCGTCGTCGGCCTCACCGGACTGCTCGACCTCGGCTACGTCGCCTTCCTCGGCGTCGGCGCCTACGCCGCCGCCCTGGTCTCCGGCTCCGAGTACTCCCGCTTCTCCGGCGTCCAGTTCCCCTTCTGGGCCGCCGCCCTCACCGGCATGGCCGCCTCGCTGGTCTTCGGCGTCCTCATCGGCGCACCCACCCTGCGCCTGCGCGGCGACTACCTGGCCATCGTCACCCTCGGCTTCGGAGAGATCTTCCGCATCACCGTCAACAACCTCGACGGCGACTCCGGCCCGAACATCACCCGCGGCCCCAACGGCATCACCCAGATCCCCGACCTCGACATCCTCGGGTTCAACCTCGGCGCATCCCACCAGATCGCCGGATTCACCCTGGGCAGATTCGCCAACTACCTGTTCCTGATGCTCATCGTCACCGCGATCGTCGTCCTCGTCTTCACCCGCGCCGCCGACTCCCGCATCGGCCGCTCCTGGATCGCCATCCGCGAGGACGAGACCGCCGCCACCGCCATGGGCATCAACGGCTTCCGGGTCAAGCTCATCGCCTTCGCCCTCGGCGCCTCCCTCGCCGGCCTCGCGGGCACCGTGATGGCCCACGTCAACTTCAGCGTCAACCCGCAGCCGTACCAGTTCGCCGGAGCCGCCCCGCCCAACTCGGCCTTCCTGCTGGCCGCCGTCGTCCTCGGCGGCATGGGCACCGTCAGCGGCCCCCTGCTCGGCGCCAGCGTCCTCTACCTGGTCCCCGAGAAGCTCCAGTTCCTCCAGAACTACGAGCTCCTGGCCTTCGGTGTCGCCCTCGTCCTGCTGATGCGGTTCCGGCCGGAAGGCATCATCGCCAACCGCCGCCGCCAGCTCGAGTTCCACGAGACCGGCCAGCTCGACGTACCCGCCCAGAAGACACTCACCGACGAACCGGCCCCCACCCAGGCAGGGGCGTGACGCACCATGACGACACCTGTACTCGAAGCCCGTGACGTCACGATGCGCTTCGGCGGCCTGACCGCCGTCCGCTCCGTCGACTTCACCGTCAACAGCGGCGAGATCGTGGGCCTCATCGGCCCCAACGGCGCCGGGAAGACCACCTTCTTCAACTGCCTCACCGGCCTCTACGTCCCCACCGAGGGCACGGTCGCCTACCAGGGCAAGGTCCTCCCGCCCAAGCCGCACCTGGTCACCCAGGCCGGCATCGCCCGCACCTTCCAGAACATCCGGCTCTTCGCCAACATGACCGTCCTGGAGAACGTCCTCGTCGGCCGCCACACCCGCACCAAGGAGGGCCTGTGGTCCGCGCTGCTGCGCGGCCCCGGCTTCCGCAAGGCCGAGAAGGAGTCCGAGGCCAAGGCCATGGAACTCCTCGAGTTCGTCGGCCTCGCCGCCAAGCGCGACCACCTCGCGCGCAACCTCCCCTACGGCGAGCAGCGCAAGCTGGAGATCGCCCGCGCGCTGGCCAGCGAGCCCGGACTGCTGCTCCTGGACGAGCCCACGGCCGGCATGAACCCGCAGGAGACCCGGACCACCGAGGAACTGGTCTTCGCCATCCGCGACAAGGGCATCGCCGTCCTCGTCATCGAGCACGACATGCGCTTCATCTTCAACCTCTGCGACCGGGTCGCCGTGCTCGTCCAGGGCGAGAAGCTCGTCGAGGGCACCTCCGACGTCGTCCAGGCCGACGAGCGCGTCGTCGCCGCCTACCTGGGCGAACCCTTCGAGGGCGAGCCGGGCGAAGCCGAGGCGGCCGAGGTCGAAGCCGCGGAGACGGCGGCGGAGGAGGACCGCGAGGAGGCCACCGCCGAGGACACCGGGTCCGAGGACCCCGAGCCGGACGCGCCCGCCACCGAGGCCCGGGACGCCGAGGACGCCTCCGGGACGCAGAACAGCACCACCAAGGGAGAGACCCCGTGACCGCACTGCTGGAGGTCGAGGACCTCAGGGTCGCCTACGGCAAGATCGAGGCCGTCAAGGGCATCTCGTTCAGCGTCGAAGCCGGCCAGGTCGTCACCCTCATCGGCACCAACGGCGCCGGCAAGACGACCACCCTGCGCACCCTGTCCGGACTGCTCAAGCCCACCTCGGGCAAGATCCTCTTCGAGGGCGAGCCGCTCACCGGAGTCCCCGCGCACAAGATCGTCGCCCTCGGGCTCGCCCACTCCCCCGAAGGCCGGCACATCTTCCCGCGCCTCAGCATCACCGAGAACCTCCAGCTCGGCGCCTTCCTCCGCAAGGACAAGGACGGCATCGAGAAGGACATCCAGCGCGCCTACGACCTCTTCCCCATCCTCGGGGAACGCCGCAAGCAGGCCGCGGGCACCCTCTCGGGCGGTGAGCAGCAGATGCTGGCCATGGGGCGGGCGCTGATGTCCCAGCCCAAGCTGCTGATGCTGGACGAACCGTCCATGGGCCTCTCGCCGATCATGATGCAGAAGATCATGGCGACGATCGCCGAACTGAAGTCCCAGGGCACGACCATCCTGCTGGTCGAGCAGAACGCCCAGGCGGCGCTCTCGCTCGCCGACCAGGGCTACGTCATGGAGATCGGCAACATCACGCTCTCCGGCAGCGGGCAGGACCTGCTGCACGACGAGTCGGTGCGGAAGGCGTACCTCGGCGAGGACTGAGCCGTAGTACGACGAGGCCCGCGCTCCCCCTCGGGGGCGCGGGCCTCTTCGCGTGGACCTGGCGTGGACCCGGGCTCAGTCCTTGTCCTTGTCCTTCTTCTTGGACGACTTCTTCTCGTTGTCGTCCGCGATGACCGCCTCCGCGACCTGCTGCATCGACAGACGGCGGTCCATCGAGGTCTTCTGGATCCAGCGGAACGCGGCGGGCTCGGACAGGCCGTACTCCGTCTGGAGGATCGACTTCGCGCGGTCCACCAGCTTGCGGGTCTCCAGGCGCTGGGTGAGGTCCGCGACCTCCTGCTCCAGCTGGCGCAGCTCGGTGAAGCGGGAGACGGCCATCTCGATGGCCGGGACCACGTCGCTCTTGCTGAAGGGCTTCACGAGGTAGGCCATGGCACCGGCGTCGCGGGCGCGCTCCACGAGGTCGCGCTGCGAGAACGCGGTGAGCATCAGGACCGGGGCGATGGACTCCTCGGCGATCTTCTCGGCCGCCGAGATGCCGTCGAGCTTCGGCATCTTCACGTCCAGGATCACCAGGTCCGGCTTGTGCTCCCGGGCCAGCTCCACGGCCTGCTCACCGTCGGCTGCCTCGCCTACGACCGTGTAGCCCTCCTCCTCCAGCATCTCTTTGAGATCGAGCCGGATCAGCGCCTCGTCCTCCGCGATGACGACACGGGTCGTCAGCGGGGGCACATGCGACTTGTCGTCGTCGGACACGTCTGCGGGCTGGGGCGACTCGGCGGTCACGGGGGCTCCTTGGTACGGGCCGGGGAGGTGCTGCTGCCTAAGAAGCCTACCTAGCGGCGGGGAGCCGTGTTGACCCGGTATGCTTCCGGCAGCCGTCCCTGCCGGGTTGGTGGAATGGCATACACGGATGTCTCAAACACATCTGCCCGAGAGGGCTTGCGGGTTCGAATCCCGCACCCGGCACTCTGCGCACAGGAAGCGGAGGATCACGTTCGCGTGGTTCTCCGCTTTTTTGCTGTACGAAGCCTCGACCGGTCACACAGAGTATTCGCATGACGTCGCACACACCTTCGAAGCGCGAGGAGGCGCTCACGCTCCTGCGCGCCGGTATGTCCAACCGCGAGGTCGCTCATCGGCTCGGCGTACCGCGCGGGACCGTCGGCTGGTGGCTCAGCGAGGACCGCAGGGCGCGCGGTGAGTCGTACCAGCGCCCGAGCGACTGTCCCCGGTGCGCGGCGCGGGCCGTCGACCGGACCGCGTACGCGTACCTGCTGGGCCTGTATCTCGGTGACGGGCACATCGTCTCCAGGCGCGGGCGGCACCATCTCTCGGTCTACTGCGACGCCCGGCACACCGGGCTGGTCGCGGCCGCCGAGGACGCCATGCGAACCGTGCTGCCGTCCGCCGCCACCGGGCGGCGGGCGCGGAACGGCTGCGTCGAGGTGAAGTCGTACAGTCGGCACTGGGTCTGCCTGTTCCCCCAGCACGGCCCTGGCCACAAACACGAGCGGCGGATCGTCCTGGAGACCTGGCAGCGCGAGATCGCCGACGTGCGCCCCTGGGAGTTCGTCCGGGGCCTGATCCACTCCGACGGATGCCGGGTCACCAACTGGACCACCCGTGTCGTTGGCGGGGAGCGCAGACGGTACGAGTATCCGCGCTACCTCTTCACCAACAAGTCCGACGACGTCAGGGCGCTCTTCACCAGCGCCCTGGACGCGCTCGGCATCACCTGGACGGTGCTGAACCGCGACGGGAAGCCCTACAACATCTCCGTCGCCCGCAAACCCTCCGTCGCCCTCATGGACGCCCACGTGGGCCCCAAGTACTGACCTACCGAGGGCTGTCGTCCTCCCCCACGTGATGCACCCGGACCAGGTTCGTCGTACCGGAGACCCCCGGAGGGGAGCCCGCGGTGATGACGACCATGTCGCCCTTCTCGCAGCGACCGTGCTTGAGGAGCAGCTCGTCCACCTGGGCCACCATCGCGTCGGTCGACTCCACGTGTGGGCCCAGGAACGTTTCCACGCCCCACGTCAGGCTGAGCTGCGAGCGGGTCGCCGGTTCGGGGGTGAAGGCGAGGAGGGGGATCGGGGAGCGGTAGCGGGAGAGGCGGCGGGCGGTGTCGCCGGACTGGGTGAAGGCGACGAGGAAGCGGGCGCCGAGGAAGTCGCCGGTCTCGGCGGCGGCGCGGGCGACGGCGCCGCCCTGGGTGCGGGGCTTGTCGCGTTCGGTCAGCGGCGGCAGCCCGCCCGCGAGCATGTCCTCCTCGGCGGCGGTGACGATCTTCGCCATGGTGTGCACGGCTCCGACGGGGTACTTGCCGACGCTGGTCTCGCCGGAGAGCATCACCGCGTCCGCGCCGTCGAGCACGGCGTTGGCGACGTCGGAGGCTTCGGCGCGGGTCGGGCGGGCGTTGTCGATCATGGAGTCGAGCATCTGGGTGGCGACGATGACCGGTTTGGCGTTGCGCCGGGCCAACTGGCAGGCGCGTTTCTGGACGACGGGGACGTGTTCGAGCGGCATCTCGACGCCGAGGTCGCCCCGGGCGACCATGATGCCGTCGAAGGCGGCGACGATTCCCTCGATGTCCTCGACGGCCTGGGGTTTCTCCACCTTGGCGATGACGGGGAGGCGGCGGCCCTCCTCGTCCATGACGCGGTGGACGTCCAGTACGTCGCGTCCGGCGCGGACGAAGGAGAGGGCGACGGTGTCGAAGCCGGTGCGCAGGGCCCAGCGGAGGTCGTCCTCGTCCTTCTTGGTGAGGGCGGGGACGGAGACGGCGACGCCGGGGAGGTTGAGTCCCTTGTGGTCGGAGACGACGCCGCCTTCGAGGACGCGGGTGTGGACGCGGGGGCCGTCGACGGAGGTGACCTCCAGGCAGACCTTGCCGTCGTCGACTAGGACGCGTTCGCCGGGGGTGACGTCGGTGGCGAGTCCGGCGTAGGTGGTGCCGCAGCGGTGGCGGTCGCCCTCCACGCCTTCTTCGACGGTGATGGTGAAGGTGTCGCCGCGTTCGAGGATCACCGGGCCTTCGGCGAATCGGCCGAGCCGGATCTTCGGGCCTTGAAGATCGGCGAGGATGCCGACGCTGCGGCCGGTTTCGTCGGCGGCCTTGCGTACGCGCTGATATCGCGCCTCATGTTCGGCCTGGCCGCCATGGCTGAGGTTGAAGCGGGCGACGTCCATTCCGGCTTCGACCAGTGCCTTGATCTGGTCGTACGAGTCGGTGGCCGGCCCGAGTGTGCAGACGATCTTTGCTCGGCGCATGATTCGAGCCTAGGGCTTACCGGCGGGTAGAGAATCCGGGCCCGATGGCCATTCAACGACCTTTACGGAAAGGCTTATTGACAAGTGTTGAATTGTGCGGAGACCCGCTCCTATGAGCGATGTTTTTCGCGCAACAGTTCGTCGCTCTTTTATCCCCCTCTCTCTCTTTGCGTTCATCCCGCCTCTCCGTGCCGGGCACTTGCGGCGCCGCGTATTTCACAGCCGTGGCGGCACCAGGGTGAACCGTGCCGTGACCTGCGCGGCCACCGTGAGCCGCGCGGGTTCCAGGTCGAGGGCCTCGGGCGGTTCGGCGGGGCCGCCCCTGCTGAGGGAGCGGGCGGCGCGGCCGTAGGCGGCGGTGGTGCGGGGGCGGTCGGCGCCGGTGTCGGCGAGTTCGACCAGGGCGGCGACGGTGGTGCCGAGCGCGTCGGCGTATTCGCGGGCGCGGGTGAGGGCGTCGGCGACGGCGCGGCGGCGGGCTTCGGTGTGGACCGGGGAGCCGGGGCGCAGGGACCACCAGGGGCCGTCGACGCGGGTGAGTTCCAAGTCGGCCAGTCGGGTGGTGAGTTCGGCCAGTGCGGTGAAGTCGGTGAACTCGGCGTCGAGGCGGACCTGGCCCTGGTGGCTGCGGACGCGTTCGCCGCGGCCGCGTTCGCTGAGTTCGGGGGTGATGGAGAAGACGCCGGTGGAGAGTTCGGCGAGGGCTTCGCCGTAGGACTTGACGAGGTCGAGGACGGCGGCGTTGCGGCGGGTGAGGTCGTCGAGGGTGGCGCGCCGGTCGCGGCCGCGGGCGGCGACGGTGATGCCGATGCGGGCGATCTCGGGTCCGGTCTCGAACTCCGCCTCGCCCTGGACCACGAGGAGGGGTGCGTCGGGGGTGCCGTGCGCGGGTGCCGGTGGAGTGGTCATGTGTCCCACTGTGTCACGTGACGCCCGTGTGGGCGGGGGGAGTTCGGCGGGGATCGGTCACCGGATCGCAACCTGGGGGGTCTGTTGCGGTGGGTCCTGGCCCGGCACAATCTACGCGCGTTGTCCGATCGTGCCGAGAGAGGCCACCGATGTCGTTGAACCGCCGGAAGTTCCTGAAGAAGTCCGCTGTGACCGGGGCGGGGGTGGCCGTCGCGGGCGGAGTGGGGGCGCCGGCGGCCGTGGCCGCGCCCGGCGGGCACAGCGAGCACGACCAGCACGGCGAGCACCGTGAGAAGCGGTACGCCCTGACCGTGATGGGCACGACCGATCTGCACGGGCACGTCTTCAACTGGGACTACTTCAAGAACGCGGAGTACGCCGACCCGGCGGGCAACGCGCTGGGTCTGTCCCGGATCTCGACGCTGGTGAACCGGGTCCGCGAGGAGAAGGGGCGGCACAACACGCTGCTGATCGACGCGGGCGACACGATCCAGGGCACCCCGCTGACGTACTACTACGCCAAGGTGGACCCGATCACCGCCAAGGGCGGCCCGGTGCATCCGATGGCGCTGGCGATGAACGCGATCGGGTACGACGCGGCGGCGCTGGGCAATCACGAGTTCAACTACGGCATCGAGACGCTGCGGAAGTTCGAGAGCCAGTTGCGCTTCCCGCTGCTGGGCGCGAACGCGGTGGACGCGAAGACGCTGAAGCCCGCGTTCCGGCCGTACGTCATGAAGGAGTTCCGGGTGCCGGGGGCGCCGCCGGTGAAGGTGGCGGTGCTGGGTCTGACGAACCCGGGCATCGCGATCTGGGACAAGGCGTACGTCCAGGGGAAGCTGGCGTTCGAGGGTCTGGAGGAGCAGGCGGCGAAGTGGGTGCCGAAGCTGCGGTCGATGGGCGCGGACGTGGTGATCGTCTCGGCGCACTCGGGTACGTCGGGCACGTCGTCGTACGGGGACCAGGTGCCGTACGTGGAGAACGCGGCGGCGAACGTGGCGCGGCTGGTGCCGGGGATCGACGCGATTCTGGTGGGGCACGCGCATCTGGAGATCCCGGAGCTGCGGGTCGTCAACGAGAAGTCGGGGAAGACGGTCGTGCTGTCGGAGCCGCTGTGCTTCGCGGAGCGGCTGACGCTGTTCGACGTGGAGCTGGTGCTGCGGCGGGGGAAGTGGGAGGTGGAGTCGGTCGGGGCGTCGCTGCGGGACTCGCGGACGGTCGCGGACGACCCGAAGATCACCAAGCTGCTGACGGCGGAGCACGAGAAGGTGGTCGCGTACGTCAACCAGGTGGTGGGGCGGGCGACCGAGACGCTGACGACGGTGGACGCGCGGTACAAGGACGCGCCGATCATCGATCTGATCAACAGGGTGCAGGAGGACGTGGTCAAGGCGGCGCTGGCGGGGACGGCGTACGCGTCGCTGCCGGTGCTGTCGCAGGCGTCGCCGTTCTCGCGGACCAGTGAGATCCCGGCGGGCGATGTGACGATCCGGGATCTGTCGAGCCTGTACGTGTACGACAACACGCTGGTGGCGAAGCTGTTGACGGGCGCGCAGGTGCGGGCGTACCTGGAGTACTCGGCGGAGTACTTCGTGCAGACGGCGCCGGGTGCCGCGGTGGACGTGGACAAGCTGACGAACGCGAACGGCCGCCCGGACTACAACTACGACTATGTGTCCGGGCTGTCGTACGACATCGACGTGGCGCAGCCGGCCGGGTCGCGGATCAGGAACCTGGCGTTCGGTGGGGCGCCGTTGGACGACGCGGCGCAGTTCGTGTTCGCGGTGAACAACTACCGGGCGAACGGCGGTGGGGCGTTCCCGTACGTGGCCTCGGCGAAGGAGCTGTGGTCGGAGTCCACGGAGATCCGGACCCGGATCGCGGAGTGGGTGACGGCGAAGGGTGAGCTGGACCCGAAGGACTTCGCGTCGGTGGACTGGAAGCTGACGCGGGAGGGCACGCCGGTGTTCTGAGGGGCGGTGTCCCGTTTCTAGACCGGTGCCCCGGTGACGGTGCGGACCTGGTGGGTCCTGCCGTCGCCGGGGTTCGTGCGTTGCGGGTGGAGTCCGAAGGTGGTGAAGGCGGTGCGGGTGGGGAGCGGGTACTGCTCCTTGCCGGTGAGCGCGTTGAGGATGCCGGCGCTGCGCCAGGCGGCGAGGCCGAGGTCGGGGGCGCCGACGCCGTGGGTGTGGAGTTCGGCGTTCTGGACGTGGACGGCGCCGGTGACGGCGGGGTCGAGGACGAGCCGGAAGTCCTGGTCGATCAGGGGGCGTCCGGCGCTGTCGCGGCGCAGGTGGGGGGTGAGTCCGGCGAGGACGCCGTCGAGGGGGCGTTCGCGGTAGCCGGTGGCGAGGACGACGGCGTCGGTGGCGAGGCGGGTGCGGGTGCCCTGGTCGCGGTGTTCGAGGTGGAGTTCGACCTGTCCGGTGCCGAGGCGGCCCGCGGTGCGGACGTGGACGCCGGGGGTGAGGACGGCGTCGGGCCAGCCGCCGTGGAGGGTGCGCCGGTACAACTCGTCGTGGATGGCGGCGAGGGTGCCCGCGTCGACGCCCTTGTGGAGTTGCCACTGGGCGGGGACGAGCCGGTCGCGGACGGGTTCGGCCAGGGCGTGGAAGTAGCGGGTGTGGTCGGGGGTGAAGTGTTCCAGGCCGAGCTTGGAGTACTCCATGGGGGCGAAGGCGGGGGTGCGGCCGATCCAGTGGAGGCCCTCGTGGCCCTGGGGGCGGTGGCGCAGGAGGTCGAGGAAGACCTCGGCGCCGGACTGTCCGGAGCCGACGACGGTGACGTGTCCGGCGGCGAGGAGGGCGTCGCGGTGGGTGAGGTAGTCGGCGGCGTGGAGGACGGGGACGCCGGGGGCGGCGGCGAGGGGGCGCAGGGGTTCGGGCACGTAGGGGGCGGTGCCGATGCCGAGGACGAGGTTGCGGGTGCGGGTGCGGCCGAGGGATTCGGCCTGGCCTTCGGCGTCCAGGCGGGTGAAGTCGACCTCGAAGACGTCGTGTTCGGGGTCCCAGCGGACGGTGTCGACCTGGTGGGAGAAGCGCAGTCCGGGCAGGTGCCGGGCGACCCAGCGGCAGTAGGCGTCGAATTCGGCGCGCCGGATGTGGAAGTGCTCGGCGAAGTAGAAGGGGAAGAGGCGCTGGCGGGCGCGGAGGTAGTTGAGGAAGCTCCAGGGGCTGGTGGGGTCGGCGAGGGTCACCAGGTCGGCGAGGAAGGGGACTTGGAGGGTGGCGTCCTCGATGAGCAGGCCGGGGTGCCAGGTGAAGCCGGGGCGCTGTTCGTAGAAGACGGCGTCGAGTTCGGCCAGGGGGTGGGCGAGGGCGGCGAGGGAGAGGTTGCAGGGTCCGATGCCGATGCCGACGAGGTCGCGGGGGGATGCGGGCTCGTGCCGTGGGGGGTGGGTCATCTGGGGGTGTGTCCTTCGACGAGTTTCAGGAGGTGGGCCAGGTCGTCCGGCCGGGTGTGGGGGTTGAGGAGGGTGACCTTGAGCCAGAGGCGGCCGTCCGCGCGGGCCCGGCCGAGGACGGCGCGGCCCTGGTGGAGCAGGGTGCGGCGGACGGCGGCGACGGTGTCGTCGGGGGCGTGGGCGGGCCGGAACAGGACGGTGCTGATCCCGGGCGGGCGGTACAGCTCGAAGCGGGGGTGGTCTCGGACGAGTGCGGCGAACTCCTCTGCGCGGGCGCAGACTTGGTCGACCAGTTCGGCGAGTCCGGTGCGGCCGAGGGTCTTGAGGGTGACGGCGGCCTTGAGGATGTCGGGGCGGCGGGTGGTGCGCGGGGAGCGGCCGAGGAGGTCGGGGTAGCCGGCGTCGGTGTCGTCGTCGGCGTTGAGGTAGTCGGCGCGCTGGTGGAGGGCGGTCAGTTCGGCGGGGCGGGCCAGGGCGAGGAGTCCGGTGGCGACGGGCTGCCAGCCGAGTTTGTGCAGGTCGAGGGTGATGGTGTCGGCGGCGTCGAGTCCGGTGAGCCGGGTGCGGTGGCGGTCGCTGAAGAGGAGTCCGCCGCCGTAGGCCGCGTCGATGTGGAGGCGGGCGCCGTGGGCGGTGCAGCGGGCGGCGATCTCGGGGAGCGGGTCGATGAGTCCGGCGTCGGTGGTGCCCGCGGTGGCGGCGACGAGGGCCGGTCCTTGGAGTGCGGTGAGCGCGGTGTCGAGGGAGGCGGGGTCGAGGGTGCCGTCGGGGGTGGGCAGGACGAGCGGGGCGGGCAGGCCGAGGAGCCAGGCCGCGCGGGGCAGGGAGTGGTGGGCGTTGGCCCCGCAGACGAGGGTGAGGGCGCTGCCGTGGGTTTCGCGGGCGAGGAGCAGGGCGAGCTGGTTGGACTCGGTGCCGCCGGTGGTGACCAGGGCGTCGGCGAGTCCGGCTTGCCGGGCGAGGGCGCGGGTGACCCGGGCCTCCAGCGCGGAGGCGGCGGGGGCCTGGTCCCAGGAGTCCAGGGAGGGGTTCAGCGCGCTGGCGGCGAGGTCGGCGGCGGTGGCGACGGCGAGCGGGGGGCAGTGCAGGTGGCCCGCGCAGAGCGGGTCGGCGGGGTCGGCGGCCCCGGCGGCGAGGAGGTGGACGAGGGTGCGCAGGGCGTCGGGGTCGCCGTGCTCGGGCAGCACGTCCCCGAGGACTTCCTCGACGCGGGCGTCCACGGTGTGCGGTCCTCCGGCGGGCAGCGGTCCGCCCCGGTCGGCCGCCCCCGCCGCGAGGGCGTCGAGCACGGTGTCCAGCAGGGGCCGCAGCGCGTCGGGGCCGTGGGGTCCGGCGGCGAGGGGCGGGGTGCTCATGGGCTCTCCTGCGGGGCGGGGACGGCCGGCCGGGCGGATTTGGGGCCGGGTGTCCGCGATGTCCAACGACGGAAGTCGGTCGTGGGTACTGCCGTGCGGGGAAAACGCGTCGGAGGAGTGCGTGTACGGGCTTATCGTCGGCGGGATGAACGAGGTGTGGCCGATCGACGTCCCAGGTGAGCGGGTTCTCGTCCGGGAGGTGGAGTCCCGTGACGAGGGTCCGCTGCTCAGGCTGTTCGAGGAGTGTGAGGACTGGTTCCTGGCGGCGACGGGACTGCCGTCGGGGCCGGGTGACGTGCAGAGTCTGTTCTACGCGCTGCCGCCGGGCGCGGACCCGGCGGCCAAGGCGCTGCTGGTGGTGGAGCGCAACGGCGAGGTCGCGGGGGTGCTCGACGCGGTGCGGGACCATCCCGAGCCGGGGGCGGTGGCGGTAGGGCTGTTCCTGCTGGCGCCGTGGGCGCGGGGGCGGGGGCTGGGCCGGGCCGTGACGGAGGCGCTCCTCCCCCGCTTCGGTGAGCCCTCGCTGGTGACGGCGACGGTTCCGCCGGGCTGGCTTCCGGGTGAGCGCTTCCTGACTCGTCTCGGCTTCACGCTGGACGCCCCCGCGGCGGACCCGGGCGGTGGCGGTAGGGGCGCGCCGCGCCGGGCGGTGCTGCGGAGAGCGCCTTCCGCCTGACAGCACCGCCCGGCGCCCCCGTCGCTACTCGCCCCGTACGTGCAACGCCCTTGCCAGGTCGTCCAGTTCGTCGATCAGCTTGCGTCGCAGGGCCGTGGGCGGGGTGCCCTCGCTCAGGCAGGTCTCGCCGAGGGTGAGGGTCTCGCGGTCGACGGCGTGGCGGGGGAAGGCCCAGACGCCCGCGGCGGCGGCGATGGCGGGGCCGCGGCGGGCGGCGACGGCGGGGGCTTCCTTGAAGTAGCGGCTGACGTACTCCCGTACCAGGTCGGCTTGTTCGGGCTGCCAGAAGCCCTGGGCGACGGCCTTGAAGAGGTAGTTGGAGAGGTCGTCGCCGGTGAACATGGCGTCCCAGGCGATCCGCTTGGCCTCCGGGTCGGGCAGGGCGGCGCGGCAGCGGGCGGCGCCCTCCTGGCCGCTGGCGGAGGGGTCCCGTTCCAGTTCGGCGGCGATGGCCGCCTCGTCGGTGGCGCCGAGGACGGCGAGCCGGCCGAGGATGCGCCAGCGCAGCTCGGGGTCGAGTTCGGGTCCGCCGGGCACGGTGCCGTCGGCGAGCCAGGCGTCGAGGGTCTCGGGGTGGGCGGCGACGTCGATGAAGCGGCGTACGGCGATCAGGCGCAGGCCGGGGTTGTCGCCGTCCTCGGTGCGGCGGATGAGGTCGCGGCAGAGCGAGGTGAGGGTGGCGAGCGCTGCGGGCCGCTCCTCGGGGGTGAGGTAGCGCAGCGCGATGTGGCCGATGGCGAAGGCGAGGACGCCCTCGACGAGGGCGAGGTCGGTCTCCAGCGGGAGGTGGGCGCGGGCGGTCTCCAGGTAGGCGGCGGGCGGGAGCTCGCCGTCGCGCACGGCGTCACGCAGGGCGTTCCAGACGACCGCGCGGGTGAGCGGGTCGGGCAGTCCGGAGAGGCTGGTGCGGACGGTCTCGAAGGAGTCGGCGTCGAAGCGGATCTTGGCGTAGGTCTGGTCGCCGTCGTTGAGGACGACCAGGGCGGGGCGCTTGCCGATGGGGGCGGGCGCGGTGTGCGGGATGTCGAGGCCGAGGGGTACGCGCGGGGTGAGGCGGCCCTCCTCGGTGAGGTCGTGGTCGTAGAGGCCGACGGTGACCCGGTGCGGGCGGCCGCCCTCGTGTTCGACGGTGAGGGTGCGGGTGCCGTCCTCGGCGGAGCCGATGTGCGCGGTGAGCTTGTCGACGCCGGTGGTGCGCAGCCAGGCGTCGGCCCAGGCGTGGACGTCGCGTTCGGTGGCGGCGGCGAGGGAGTCGATGAAGTCGGCGAGGGTGGCGTTGCCGAACCGGTGCCGTTCGAAGTGGATGTTGATGCCGGCGAGGAAATCCTTCTCGCCGAGCCAGGCGACGAGTTGACGCAGCGCGGAGGCGCCCTTGGCGTAGGAGATGCCGTCGAAGTTGAGGAGGGCGGCGGCGGTGTCGTCGACGGCCTCGGGGGCGACGGGGTGGGTGGAGGGGCGCTGGTCGGCGTCGTAGCCCCACGCCTTGCGGGTGACGCCGAACTCCACCCAGGGCTCGGTGAAGCGGGTGGCCTCCAGGGTGGTCTGGTAGCCCATGTACTCCGCGAAGGACTCGTTCAGCCAGATGTCGTCCCACCACTTGAGGGTGACGAGGTCCCCGAACCACATGTGGGCCATCTCGTGGGCGATGACCATGGCACGGGTCTGCCGCTCGGTGTCGGTGACGGCGGAGCGGTAGACGAACTCGTCGCGGAAGGTGACGAGTCCGGGGTTCTCCATGGCGCCGGCGTTGAACTCGGGGACGAACGCCTGGTCGTAGGAGTCGAAGGGGTAGGGCTCCGCGAACTTCTCGTGGTAGCGGTCGAAGCAGGCGCGGGTGACGTCGAGGATCTCGTCGGCGTCGGCGTCGAGGTGGGGGGCGAGGGAGCGGCGGCAGTGGATGCCGAAGGGCAGGCCGCGGTGTTCGGTGTGGACCGAGTGCCAGGGGCCCGCGGCGACCGCGAGGAGGTAGGTGGAGATGAGCGGGGTGGTGGCGGCCTTCCAGCGGCCGCCTCCGAGGTGTTCGGTGACGCCGTTGGCGAGGACGGTCCACTCCTCGGGGGCGGTGACGGTGACGTCGAAGACGGCCTTGAGGTCGGGCTGGTCGAAGGCGGCGTAGACGCGCTGGACGTCGTCGAGGAAGAGCTGGGTGTAGAGGTAGGTCTCGCCGTCGGTGGGGTCGGTGAAGCGGTGCATTCCCTCGCCGGTGCGCGAGTAGCGCATGACGGCGTCCACGGTGAGTTCGTGTTCGCCCGCGGTGAGGTTCTTCAGCGGCAGCCGGTTGCCGTCCAGGGTCTCGGGGTCAAGCGGCTGTCCGTCCAGCGTGACGGCGCGCAGCTCGGCGGGCTTCAGCTCGACGAAGGTGTCCCCGTCGGACCGCGCGCTGAACGCGATCGCGGTGCGGGAGCCGAAGGTCTCTTCCCCGGTGGTGAGGTCGAGGTCGACGGTGTAGCGGTGGACGTCGATGAGCTGTGCTCGGGCTTGCGCTTCGTCGCGCGTCAGTACGGACATGCAGGCCATGCTGCCCGATGCCGCCGGTGCCGGACAGAGGCGGACCGGTACATGGCTTATGTCCGCCTCCCTCTGTCTCCCACGCGCCTCACCCCCGCTCCCCGGCCCCGTCGGAGCGGCCCATGTGAGGTGCGGGAGCGCCTGCGGCCCGCGGATGCCGACCGGTCGTCGGGACGGGCGCGCTCGTCGCCGCCCACGACGACGGGCGGCGGCCTCGCTCCCCGCACAGTGCACCCGTGAGGCGTCTCGGGGCGCGCCCGCCGCGGGCCGCCGGCGTCAGCGTGGCGCGGCGGACCCCGTCCTTCAGTTCGCCGGCGGCCGCACCGTGTCCTCGGCGATGCGCTCGTGGTGGCGGATCACCTCGGCCACGATGAAGTTGAGGAACTTCTCGGCGAAGGCCGGGTCGAGGCGGGCGTCCTCGGCGAGGCTGCGCAGGCGGGAGATCTGGCGTGCCTCGCGGGCGGGGTCGGCCGGGGGCAACTGGTGGCGCGCCTTGAGGCGGCCGACCTGCTGGGTGGCCTTGAAGCGCTCGGCCAGCATGTGGACGACGGCCGCGTCGATGTTGTCGATGCTCGCCCGCAGCCGCTCCAGCTCCTCGTGGACCTCGGGCTCGACGTCACCGGTACCGGTGTTGCTGATGGTCATGGGCGACAACCCTACGGGGCGCGGCCCGGTGCCGTTCCCGGGCGGTCGGGGCGGACCTATGGTGGAGTGGGCTTCCCGGCGTCTTTGGGGGTGCGGACGTGGCGAACGGCGGACCGGTCGAACACGGCTTTCCGCATCTGGCGACGGTGCGCAGAGCGGTCACCGCGCTCTACAAGCGGTTGTCGTGCGACGTGGTGGAGACCTTCGCGACCAGCGTGGCACCGGCCGACGTGGCCTTCGGGGAGGCGGACGACCTGCATCTGGGCGCCCAGCGGGTGGCGCGCGAGCTGGTGCGGCACTTCCGGCTGCCGGACGCCCGGCTGATCGTGGGCTTCCGGGAGATGACCTACGCGGCGAACGTCGAGCTGGCGGCGGGACCGGAGTACTTCGTGGAGCTGAACGACCGCTTCCGCACCCATCGCGAGGACATCGGCGCGGCCCTGGCCCACGAGGTCGCGCACGTCTATCTGCACCGGCTCGGTCTGGCCTTCCCGACCACGGCGGAGAACGAGATCCTGACCGACACGGTGGCGGTCTACCTCGGCGCGGGCTGGCTGCTCCTGGACGCCTACCGCGAGCACGGCCCCGCCTCGCAGAAGCTCGGCTACCTCACGCCCGAGGAGTTCGGGTACGTACTGGCCAAGCGGGCCCTGCTGTTCCACGAGGACCCGGCGGTGTGGTTCACCAGCCCGCAGGCGGCCGACGCGTACGCCAAGGGTCTCGCCCGGGCCCGGCACGACGAGCGCAGGCCCCCGCTGACGGCGGCGGGGCGCCCGGCCCGGCTGCGCTACGCCCGTCAGCGCCGCCGTCCCCCGCGCACTCCGCCGGACCCGGAGGCGGGCTACGCCTTCACCTTCGGGTCCGACGGACGCCCGCGCGTCTCCTTCGACTGCCCGGTCTGCCACCAGCGGATCAGGGTGCCGGTGCGGGGCCGGGTCAAGGCGCGGTGCGGGCTGTGCCGCACGGTGCTGGAGTGCGACACCTGAGCGGACCGCGACGCCCGCGCGCGGGGCGCGGGGCGCGGGGCGCGGTGACGCGGTGACGCGGCGTCGGAAAATCAGGTGATCGCAGCCGGACGGCCGGTCCTCCCCCGCCGTTCGCCCACGGTGCGCCCCCGTCCGATAGTTTGTTCGCCGCCGCCCCACCGGCTCATCCTGTCCCAGTCTTCCCCCGAGGAGCCGGCCGTGACCGCCGAGTCCGACGTGACCACCTGCTTCCGCCACCCCAAGGTGGAGTCGCACGTCCGCTGCACCCGCTGCGACCGCTACATCTGCCCGGACTGCATGCGCGAGGCGGCGGTCGGCCACCAGTGCGTGGAGTGCGTGAAGGAGGGGACACGTTCGGTCCGGCAGGCGCGGACGGCGTTCGGCGGCAGGATCAGCGCGGTGCCGCTGGTGACGTACGCGCTGGTCGGCCTGAACGTGCTCGCCTATCTCCTCGAGCTGGCCCGGCCGTCCGTGACGGACCGGTTCGGGATGCTGGGCGCGGGGCTGCTCGGACCGCACGGCGGGCACTACCTGTGGCAGTACCCCTACGACCCGGTGCTGCGCCCGGAGGGCCTGGCGGGCGGGCAGTGGGAGCGGCTGCTGACCGGCTCGTTCCTGCACATGCCGCCGGACGAGGGCCTGGGGATGGCGCACATCGTGATGAACATGGTCTCGCTGTGGACCATCGGCCGGGTGGTGGAGACCCAGTTGGGGCGGGCCCGCTATCTCGCGCTGTACCTGCTGTCGGCGCTGGGCGGCTCGGTGCTGGTGCTCCTTGTCGCGCCCGAGGACCTGACGATCGGCGCCTCGGGCGCCATCTTCGGCCTGGGCGCGGCCTATTGGGTGATGGGTCGCCGCCTGGGCTACGACATGCGGGCGGTCAACCAGTACATGACCGGTCTGCTGGTCTGGCTGGTGGTCTCGGCGTTCATGACGTCCTGGGAGGCGCACCTGGGCGGCCTGCTGACGGGCGGTCTGGTGACGCTGGCCTACGCCTACGCGCCCCGCGACAAGCGCCGGACGCTGGTCCAGGCGGGCGCGTGCGCGGCGCTGGTGGTGGTGCTGCTGGTGCTGACGTGGGTGAAGGTGTCGGGCTTCACCGGCGCCATGGCCTGAGCCGGACGCCTTCGCGGACCGGTCCCGTTCCCTTCGCGGAACCGGACCGGCCCCGGACAGGCGGCGGCGCCTGCCGGGGCGTCCGGTCGGGGACTGTCGGGCAGGCGCCGCCCGATGCCGCGTACGTCGTTGTACGGGACATCCGGTGGAGGGGCCGTCAGACCGCCAGGGCGCGGTCGG
This sequence comes from Streptomyces sp. NPDC005004, assembly GCF_053600675.1. Taxonomy (NCBI): domain Bacteria; kingdom Bacillati; phylum Actinomycetota; class Actinomycetes; order Kitasatosporales; family Streptomycetaceae; genus Streptomyces; species Streptomyces sp. NPDC005004. Next base: position 176,856 of record NZ_JBSGAH010000011.1, on the reverse strand, counting down.
TCGGACGGATCGGGGCGGGCAGGTCGCTCGCCCCGGTGAGGTGGCGGTCCACGCCGCGGGCGGCGGAACGGCCCTCGGCGATGGCCCACACGATGAGGGACTGGCCGCGGCCCGCGTCGCCGGCGACGAACACGCCGGGCACGTTGGTCTGGAAGTCGGCGTCGCGGGCGATGTTGCCCCGCTCGTCCAGCTCGAGACCGAACTGCTCGACCAGGCCGTTCTCCCGGTCGGTGCCGGTGAAGCCCATGGCGAGGGTGACCAGTTGGGCCGGGATCTTCCGCTCGCTGCCCGGCTTCGGGGTCAGCCTGCCGTCGATGAACTCGACCTCCGTCAGGTGCAGCCACTGGACGTTGCCGTCCTCGTCGCCCTCGAAGTGGGTGGTGGAGACGGAGTAGACCCGCTCGCCGCCCTCCTCGTGGGCGCTGGTGACCTTGTAGAGCATGGGGAAGGTCGGCCAGGGCTGGTTCAGCGGGTGCCGCTCGTCGTTCGGGCGGGGCATGATCTCCAGCTGGGTGACGGAGGCCGCGCCCTGGCGGTGGGCGGTGCCCACGCAGTCGGCGCCGGTGTCGCCGCCGCCGATGACGACGACGTGCTTGCCCTCGGCCGAGATCGGCGGGGCCACGTAGTCGCCCTCCTGGACCTTGTTGGACAGCGGCAGATACTCCATCGCCTGGTGGATGCCGTTCAACTCCCGCCCGGGGACGGGGAGATCGCGGGCGGTGGTGGCGCCGACGGCCAGGACGACGGCGTCGTAGCGCTTCTTGAGGTCGGTCGCCTTGAGGTCGCGGCCGATCTCGACGCCGGTGCGGAAGCGGGTGCCCTCCGCGCGCATCTGCTCTATGCGGCGGTTGATGTGCCGCTTCTCCATCTTGAACTCGGGGATGCCGTACCGCAGCAGTCCGCCGACGCGGTCGGCGCGCTCGTAGACGGCGACCGTGTGCCCGGCGCGGGTGAGCTGCTGGGCGGCGGCGAGCCCGGCCGGGCCCGAGCCGACGACGGCGACGGTCTTGCCCGAGAGGCGCTCGGGGATGCGCGGGGCGACGTCCCCGGTCTCCCACGCCTTGTCGATGATGGAGACCTCGACGTTCTTGATGGTGACCGGCTGCTGGTTGATGCCCAGCACGCAGGCCGACTCACAGGGGGCGGGGCACAGACGCCCCGTGAACTCCGGGAAGTTGTTGGTCGCGTGCAGCCGCTCGGAGGCGGCGGCCCAGTCCTCGCGGTAGGCGTAGTCGTTCCACTCGGGGATCAGGTTCCCGAGCGGACAGCCGTTGTGACAGAACGGGATGCCGCAGTCCATGCACCGGCTGGCCTGCTTGCTGATGATCGGCAGCAGGGAGCCGGGGACGTAGACCTCGTTCCAGTCCTTGAGGCGCACGTCCACGGGGCGGGTGCGGGCGACCTCGCGGCCGTGGTTGAGAAAGCCCTTCGGATCAGCCATTGGTCGCCGCCTCCATCATCTTCTCGGTGATCTCGGTCTCGGAGAGACCGGCCCGCTCGGCGGCGTCCTTGGCGGCGAGCACTGCCTTGTACGTGCTGGGGATGATCTTGCTGAACCGCTCGGCCGCCCGGTCCCAGTCGTCGAGCAGCTTGGCGGCGACCGTGGAGCCGGTCTCGTCCGCGTGGCGGCGCACCACCTCGTGCAGCCAGACGCGGTCGGCGTCGTCCAGGGGCTCGATCGCGCCCGCGTTGCCGGGGTTGACGTTGTCCCGGTCGAGGTCGATCACATAGGCGATGCCGCCGGACATGCCCGCCGCGAAGTTGCGGCCGGTCGGGCCGAGGACGACGGCGTGACCGCCGGTCATGTACTCGCAGCCGTGGTCGCCCACGCCCTCGGAGACCACCAGGGCGCCGGAGTTGCGGACGCAGAAGCGTTCGCCGCTCCGGCCGCGCAGGAACAGCTCGCCGCCGGTGGCGCCGTAGCCGATCGTGTTGCCCGCGATGGTGGAGTACTCGGCGAGGTGGTCCGCCGCCCGGTCGGGGCGGACGACGATCCGGCCACCGGAGAGGCCCTTGCCGACGTAGTCGTTGGCGTCGCCCTCCAGGCGGAGGGTGACACCGCGCGGCAGGAAGGCGCCGAAGGACTGGCCGGCCGAGCCGGTGAAGGTGATGTCGATGGTGTCGTCGGGCAGGCCCGCGCCACCGAACTTCCGGGTCACCTCGTGGCCGAGCATGGTGCCGACCGTGCGGTTGATGTTGCGGATGGCGACCTGGGCGCGCACCGGGTGGGCCTCGGTGGCGTCCGGGACGGCGAGGGCGTCGGCGGCGAGCTTGATCAGCTCGTTGTCGAGCGCCTTCTCCAGGCCGTGGTCCTGGGTGGTGATCTGGTGGCGCACCGCGCCCTCGGGCAGCTCGGGCACGTGGAAGAGCGGGGCCAGGTCCAGGCCCTGTGCCTTCCAGTGGTTCACCGCGCGCTCGACGTCGAGCACCTCGGCGTGGCCGACGGCCTCCTCGATGGAGCGGAAGCCCAGCTCGGCCAGGAGTTCGCGGACCTCTTCGGCGATGAACCGGAAGAAGTTGACGACGTACTCGGCCTTGCCGTTGAAGCGCTCGCGCAGAACCGGGTTCTGGGTCGCGATGCCGACCGGACAGGTGTCCAGGTGACAGACGCGCATCATCACGCAGCCGGAGACCACCAGGGGCGCCGTGGCGAAACCGAACTCCTCGGCGCCGAGCAGCGCGGCGATCACCACGTCACGGCCGGTCTTGAGCTGGCCGTCGGTCTGGACGACGATCCGGTCGCGCAGCCCGTTGAGCAGCAGGGTCTGCTGGGTCTCGGCGAGGCCCAGCTCCCAGGGACCGCCCGCGTGCTTCAGCGAGGTGAGCGGGGAGGCACCCGTGCCGCCGTCGTGGCCGGAGATGAGCACCACGTCCGCGTGCGCCTTGGACACACCCGCCGCGACCGTGCCGACGCCCACCTCGGAGACCAGCTTGACGTGAATCCGCGCCTGCGGGTTCGCGTTCTTCAGGTCGTGGATGAGCTGGGCCAGGTCCTCGATGGAGTAGATGTCGTGGTGCGGGGGCGGGGAGATCAGGCCGACGCCGGGCGTGGAGTGCCGGGTCTTGGCGACCCACGGGTAGACCTTGTGGCCGGGGAGCTGGCCGCCCTCGCCGGGCTTGGCGCCCTGGGCCATCTTGATCTGGATGTCGTCGGCGTTGACCAGGTACTCGGAGGTGACGCCGAAGCGGCCGGAGGCGACCTGCTTGATGGCGCTGCGCCGGGCCGGGTCGTAGAGGCGCTCCGGGTCCTCGCCGCCCTCGCCGGTGTTGGACTTGCCGCCCAGCTCGTTCATCGCGATGGCCAGCGTCTCGTGCGCCTCGCGGGAGATGGAGCCGTACGACATGGCGCCGGTGGAGAAGCGCTTGACGATCTCGGAGACCGGCTCGACCTCCTCCACCGGGATGGGGGCCCGGCCGGAGGTGAAGCCGAACAGGCCACGCAGCGTCATCAGGCGCTCGGACTGCTCGTTCACGCGGTCGGTGTACTTCTTGAAGATGTCGTACCGGCCGGCGCGGGTGGAGTGCTGGAGGCGGAAGACCGTCTCGGGGTCGAACAGGTGCGGCTCGCCCTCGCGGCGCCACTGGTACTCGCCGCCGATCTCCAGGGTGCGGTGCGCGGGTGCGATGCCGCTGGCCGGGTACGCCTTGGCGTGGCGGGCGGCGACCTCCCGGGCGATGACGTCGATGCCGACGCCGCCGATCTTGGAGGTGGTGCCGTCGAAGTACTTCGCGACGAACTCGTCCTCGAGGCCGACGGCCTCGAAGACCTGGGCGCCGCGGTAGGAGGCGACGGTGGAGATGCCCATCTTGGACATGACCTTGAGGACGCCCTTGCCGAGGGCGTGGATCAGGTTGCGGATGGCCGCCTCCGGCTCCATGCCGGGCAGGAAGGTGCCCGCCCGGACCAGGTCCTCGACGGACTCCATCGCCAGGTAGGGGTTGACGGCGGCGGCGCCGTAGCCGATCAGCAGGGCGACGTGGTGGACCTCGCGCACGTCACCGGCCTCGACCAGCAGGCCCACGTGGGTGCGCTGCTTGGTGCGGATGAGGTGGTGGTGGACGGCGGCGGTGAGCAGCAGCGAGGGGATCGGCGCGTGCTCGGCGTCGGAGTGCCGGTCGGACAGGACGATCAGCCGGGCGCCGTTGTCGATGGCGGCGTCCGCCTCGGCGCAGATCTCCTCTATGCGCGCGGCGAGGGACTCGCCGCCGCCGGAGACCCGGTAGAGGCCGGACAGGGTCGCGGCCTTGAAGCCGGGCATGTCGCCGTCGGCGTTGATGTGGATGAGCTTGGCCAGCTCGTCGTTGTCGATCACCGGGAAGGGCAGCAGGACCGAGCGGCAGGACGCCGCGGTCGGGTCCAGCAGGTTGCCCGAGGGACCGAGCGAGGAGCGCAGGGAGGTGACCAGCTCCTCCCGGATGGCGTCCAGCGGAGGGTTGGTGACCTGCGCGAAGAGCTGGGTGAAGTAGTCGAACAGCAGCCGGGGGCGCTCGGAGAGGGCCGCGATGGGGCTGTCGGTGCCCATGGAGCCGATGGGCTCGGCGCCCGCCTTGGCCATGGGGGCGAGGATGACGCGCAGCTCTTCCTCGGTGTAGCCGAAGGTCTGCTGGCGCCGGGTGACGGAGGCGTGGGTGTGCACGATGTGCTCGCGCTCGGGCAGGTCGCCCAGCTCGATCTCCCCGGCCTCCATCCAGTCGCCGTAGGGCTGCTCGGCGGCGAGGGACGCCTTGATCTCGTCGTCCTCGATGATGCGGTGCTCGGCGGTGTCCACGAGGAACATGCGGCCGGGCTGGAGGCGGCCCTTGCGGACGACCCGGGCGGGGTCGATGTCCAGGACGCCGACCTCGGAGCCGAGGACGACCAGACCCTCGTCGGTGACCCAGTAGCGGCCGGGGCGCAGACCGTTGCGGTCGAGGACGGCGCCGACCTGGACGCCGTCGGTGAAGGTGACGCAGGCGGGGCCGTCCCAGGGCTCCATCATCGTGGAGTGGAACTGGTAGAAGGCGCGCCGGGCCGGGTCCATGGAGGCGTGGTTCTCCCATGCCTCCGGGATCATCATCAGCACGGAGTGGGGCAGCGAGCGGCCGCCCAGGTGCAGGAGTTCGAGGACCTCGTCGAAGGACGCCGAGTCGGAGGCGTCCGGCGTACAGACCGGGAAGGTCCGGGTGAGGTTGTCCTCGCTGCCGAACAGGTCCGAGGCGAGCTGGGACTCGCGGGCGCGCATCCAGTTGCGGTTGCCCTTGACGGTGTTGATCTCACCGTTGTGCGCGATGAAGCGGTAGGGGTGCGCGAGCGGCCACGACGGGAAGGTGTTCGTCGAGAAGCGCGAGTGGACGAGCGCGATCGCGGAGGCGAAGCGGCGGTCGGACAGGTCCGGGAAGAAGGGCTCGAGCTGGCCGGTGGTCAGCATTCCCTTGTAGACGATGGTCCGGGCGGACAGCGAGGGGAAGTAGACCCCCGCCTCCCGCTCGGCGCGCTTGCGCAGGACGAACGCCTTGCGGTCGAGCGCGATGCCCTCGCTGACTCCGTCGGAGACGAAGATCTGACGGAAGGCGGGCATGGTCGAGCGGGCGGTCGCGCCGAGCAGCTCGGGGGCGACCGGGACCTCGCGCCAGCCGAGGACCGTGAGGCCCTCTTCAGCGGCGATCGTCTCGATCTGTGAGACGGCCTCGGAGGTGCCGTCCTCGGGCAGGAAGGCGATGCCGACCGCGTAGGAACCGGCGGAGGGCAGATCGAATCCGGCCACCTCGCGGAAGAACGCGTCGGGCACCTGGGAGAGGATGCCGGCGCCGTCCCCGGAGTCGGGTTCGGAACCGGTGGCACCTCGGTGCTCCAGGTTGCGCAGTACGGTCAGCGCCTGCTCGACCAGCGCGTGGCTCGCCTCGCCGGTGAGGGTGGCCACGAAACCGACGCCACAGGCGTCGTGTTCGTCGCGGGGGTCGTACATGCCCTGGGCAGCAGGGCGGGCATCCATGAAGGACCAGGCGCGGTCGTTCACGGAGTGCTGGGACGGCTGGCGCGGCGTACGCATCGGCTCTCCCGTCGTCGTCATCTGGCCATGTGCGGTACCGAGGGACGACGCTGGCCCTCTGCGTGGGGTGCAAAATTTCGTGCAGGTTACATGATGGGACGGTTCCCGGGAACCGGATAGGCCGTTCCACCATGCGGACGCCACACGGAAGGTCGCGTCGGGTGCCGCGGGGTGCGGCGAGGGTGCCGCAGGGGTCGCGGCGGGTGCCGCGAGGTCGGTCGCGGCGGGGTGCCGCGCACGGCGGCGGGAAAGGTGCGTGGAGGCCGGGCCGGGGTGATCGGTCGGATCGGGACCGGGCCGGTCCGAGGGGGGGCGGGGCCGGGTGTCTTTCCCCCGGACCACGGGGCGCACCGCAGGCGTCATTGCCCGCAGTGCCAGTGCTCCCTGGTCATGCCCCATGGTTAAGCGTTCGAAACCCGCGAGTAACGATTATTTATGCGGGCTGTCGCATACATTCGATGGACATCATCCTACGGCCGTACCGAAGAGGCTGCCCAGGACGTACGTCACACCGGCCGCGGCGCCGCCGAGGACGAGCTGCCTGAGGCCGCTGTACCACCAGGACCGCGCCGTCACCCGGGCCACGACCGCACCGCAGCCGAAGAGTCCGGCCAGGGCGAGGAGCACGGCGGGCCACAGTACGGTCGCGCCCAGCAGGAACGGCAGTACGGGCAGCAGGGCGCCGAGGGCGAACGAACCGAACGAGGACACGGCGGCCACCAGCGGCGAGGGCAGGTCGGCCGGGTCGATGCCCAGTTCCTCGCGGGCGTGGATCTCCAGGGCGCGCTCGGGGTCCTTCGAGAGCTGCCGGGCGACCTCGCGGGCGAGGCCGGGCTCGACTCCGCGCGCGGTGTACAGCGCGGCCAGCTCCTCCTCCTCGGCCTGCGGGTGCTTGCGCAGCTCACGGCGCTCGACGTCCAGCTCCGCCAGTACCAGCTCGCGCTGCGAGGCGACGGAGGTGTACTCGCCGGCCGCCATGGAGAAGGCGCCGGCGGCGAGTCCGGCGAGCCCTGTGATCACGATCGTCTGATGGCCGACGGACCCGCCCGCGACGCCGGTCAGCAGGGCGAGGTTGGACACCAGGCCGTCCATCGCGCCGAAGACGGCGGGGCGCAGCCAGCCGCCGTTGACGTCGCGGTGGGTGTGGTTGTCACGGTGCGCCTCGTGCAGCGTGGCCTCGGTGTCGATGATGGCCATTCAGAACCCCCGGGGGAAGCTTAGCCAAAGCTAACTTTGGACTGTTTCTATCTTTCGACAACCCATAATCTACGTCGGGCATTCCACGCCCGCCAGCAAGGAAAGGCTCGGCTAACCAGCGGCTTTACCTTTCTTTGCTCATCCGAGGATTCGAACGCTCAGATGCCGAGAGAGTGATGCTGGGGCTCCGGAGGCTGGTGGGCGCGTGTCGCGGGGGACACATCCGCAAAGGGGCGCGCGGCCGACAGGACCTGGCGCGGCCCACCGCCGAAGGAGAGTCCGCCATGGCTTCGACCGCCCGCACCGCCCCGGACCCCGTACCGGACCCGGCGCCCGGGGACCGACCCGGACCGCGCGAGCGGGCGCGCGGCGCGCTGCTCGGCCTGGCGGTCGGCGACGCGCTCGGCGCCCCGGCCGAGAACATGAAGCCCTCCGAGATCCGCGCCCGCTGGGGGCGTATCACCGGGTACGTCAGCGACCGGCCCTCGGGCACGGACGACACCGAGTACGCGATCTTCTCGGGGCTGCTGCTCGCCCGGCACGGCTCCGCGCTCACCCCGGCGCATGTCGAGGCGGCCTGGCACCAGTGGATCGCGGACCGGGCCGAGGGTCCCTTCCGGGGCGCGGGCTTCAGCGAGCGCGGCACCCTGGAGAACCTGCGGCGGGGTCTGGCCGCACCCATCTCCGCCCAGCACCGGCACGCCTGGAGCGACGGGCTCGCGATGCGGGCGGCGCCCTTCGGGGTGTTCGCCGCCGGGAGGCCCGGCGAGGCGGCCCGGCTGGTGGCGATCGACGGCTCGGTCAGCCACGAGGGCGAGGGCATCCACGGCGGGCAGGCGGTCGCGGCCGGGGTGGCGGCGGCGATGGCGGGCGCCGGCCCGGCCGTGGTGATCGCCGCCGCGCTCGCGGCCGTACCCGACGATTCCTGGACCGCCCGCTCGCTGCGGCGCGCGGTCGCCGTCGCCCACCGGGGCGAGCGCGCGGTCCGCTCCGCCGTCGTCATCGGCGGCTACCCCTGGACCGACCTCGCCCCCGAGGCCGTCGCCCTCGCCTTCGGCGCGTACGCGGCGGCCGACGGCGACTTCCGCGAGGCGGTGCTGACGGCCGTCAACATGGGCCGCGACGCCGACACCACGGCCGCGGTCGCGGGCGCCCTCGCCGGCGCCACCCGGGGCGTTGGCGCCATCCCCGCCGACTGGGCCGCCGCCATCGGCCCCGCCCGCGGCCGCTGCCTCCCCGCCATGGCCGGCCACCACATCCTCGACATCGCCGAACTCCTGGTGCCGGAGGAGGGCGGCAAATGGGGCGAGGCGCTGGCCGTCCCGGACTTCCTGCCGGAGGAGGTACGGGAGTTCGTGCGGGGCGGGGCACTCCGGGAGGTGATGACGACGGGTAACGGCGCGGCGCCACAGGAAGTACGACGACGGGTGGCGACCGGAAGCGGGGACGCACGGGAGCTGGTGACGGCCGGGAGCGGCGCGTCGCCGGAGGACGGGACCCGCACACCCCCCACCGCGCCCACGACCCCCCGCTCCGACGCGGAGGTCCCCGCGTGAGTCGGCGCATTGAGGGGCTGTTGCTCGGACTGGCTGCCGGGGACGCCGCCGGGTGGCCTGCCGCGCGGCATCGGGCGGCGCGGATGCCGGAGTGGACACGGCGGCTCACGCGGGAGCTGGACACGTTCGCGGAGCTGAACGCGACGACCACGCTGCCCGTGCCGGTCGCGCTGAACCAGCCGCCGGAGCCGCTGCGGCTCGGCCCCTCCGACGACGCGGAGTGGGCGGCGTTCGCGGCCGAGGCGGTGCTGCGGGCGGGGGACGACGTGCTCGGGGACCTGAGCCGCGAGCGCCGGATGCGCGCGGCGATCGACCTGACCTGGACCGCCGTCGCCGCCGAGGTGGCGGCCGCGGCGGACCGCGCCCCGGAGATCGAGTCGGCCGTGCTGCCGCTGCGGGCCCGCATCTCGGTGCGGGCGGGTCTGGGGAACCTGGCCGCCGGACTGCGGCCCCCCGCCACCGGGCACGACAACCCGCACTACTTCGACGACGCCGCCTGCGTGCGCGCCTGCGTCCTCGCCGTGGCCCACCCGGGCGACCCCGGGCGCGCGGCGGACCTCGCGGAGTTCGACGCCCGCTACACCCAGGACGGCGACGGTGTGCACGGCGCGCGGGCGATGGCGGCGGCGCTGGCGTCGGCGCTGGCCGGGGACAAGGCGGACGCGTGCGTGGCGGCGGCGCTCGCGGAGCTGCCGGCCGGGACGGAGATCGGCCGCAACGCCCGTCAGGCGCTCGCGCTGGTCCCGGACAGCGGCTCGGCCTTCGAGCTGATCCCCCTCCTGGAGCACCGGATCGTCGATCATGTGTACAGCTACGGCGTGGCGGCAGCCGAGACCGTCCCCGTCGCGCTGGCGCTGACCGCCGCCTCGGAGGGCCGTATCCGCGAGGCCGTCCCCGCCGCCGCGTGCCTGTCCCGGGTCGCGGATTCCGCTCCGGCGCTGGCCGGGGCGCTCACCGGCGCGCTGGGCGGCGGCGCGTGCGTGCCCGGAACCTGGCGGGACGCCTGCCGCGTGCTGTCCGGCTGCGCGCTGCCCCGCCTCACCGGGACGGACCTCGTGGAACTCGCCGGGCTGCTGGAAGCCGCACAACGGACCCGACCGGGGGGATGATTCGGGCATGACGCCCGAAAATGAACAAACCCCCGGCCCGGGGCTGACCGCGTTGGACGCGCGGATCACCGGCGCCCTGGTCGGCGCCGCCGTGGGCGACGCGCTCGGCGGCCCCGTCGAGGGCTACTCCCCCGACCAGATCGCCGACCGCCACGGCGGCCGTGTCCACGGCTTCGTCGGTCCCTGGAACGGCGACGCCTGGCGCACCGCCCGCCCCATCGCGCCGTACCACAAGGGCGACGGGCACGTCACCGACGACACCTTGATGACCCACGCGCTGATCCGGGTCTACCAGCGCGTCCGCGACCACCTCGACGCCTACGCGGTCGCCGACCACCTGGTCCCGGACCTGATGACCAACCCCCGCTGGATCCCCGAGCTGGAGGCGGAGGCGCTGCCGCTCCAGCGGATCTTCCTCGCCGAGAAGTGGCTGGTGGCCCGGCTGGCCTACGGGCACGTCGACCCGCGCGAGGCGGGCAGCGGAAACATCGTCAACTGCGGCGCGGCGATGTACATGGCCCCGGTCGGCCTGGTCAACGCCGCCGACCCGGCCGCCGCATACGCCGAGGCACTGGACGTCGCGGGCGCGCACCAGTCGTCGTACGGCAGGGAGGCGGCCGGGGTCTTCGCCGCCGCCGTCGCCGCCGCGACCGCCCCCGGCGCCACCCCGGACTCCGTCGTGTCCGCCTGCCTGGCGCTGGCCAAGGACGGCACCCGCGAGGCGATCGAGAAGGTCTGCGAAACCGCCGCCGGACACGGCGACTTCGAGTCGGCGCTGGTCCCCCTGCGCACGGCGGTCGCCCCCTACGACACGGTCGGCCCCGACTACCGAGCCCCCTCGCTCGGCGCCCGCCGTCCCTCGCGGCTGCACTCCATCGAGGAACTGCCGGTGGCGCTCGGCATGGTGCTGGTCGCGGGCGGCGACTACCGGCACGCGGTGCTCGGCGCGGTGAACTACGGGCGCGACTGCGACTCCATCGCCACCATGGCCGGCGCGATCACCGGTGCGCTCGGCTCACCCGTGCCCGAGGAGTGGGCGAAGACGGTGGCCGAGGCGAGCCGCCTGGACCTGTGGGCCCCGGCGCGGGAACTGGCCGGGGTCGCCCGGGAGGTCTTCGCACGGGACGTCGCGCGGCGGCGTGCGCACGAGCGGGCCTTCGCCGCGCTCGGGGACCCGGCATGATCCGGCTGACCTGGGTCCAGCCCGAGGACCTGCTCGGCCACGAGATCCGCCAGGCCCGCCTGGACGGCCGGGAGCCCGCGCGGATCGAGGCACGCTGGAAGGCGGCGGGCGGACCGGACGTCCCCGAGCGGGCCGGCGCCTCCCCGGAGCCGGTCTCCCGCTCGCTGCGCCTGCTCGCCGAGGATCTGCTGGACGAACTGGCCGATCTGCCCAGCGCGTCGAAGGCGGACGAGCCGACAAAGTGGCCCGCGCTCACCGCCGCCTGCCCCGACTGGCCCGCACGGCGAGGCCGTACCGGCGTCTCCCCCGCCGCCCTGGAGGCCGCCTGGCTCGGCCGCGCGGCCGGGTGCCTGCTCGGCAAGCCCGTGGAGAAACTGCCGCTGGACGGCATCCGCGCTCTCGCCGAGGCCGCCGGGAACCGCCCGCTGACCACCTGGTTCACCGCCAAGGGCGTCCCCGCCGAACTGCTGGTCCGACACCCCTGGAACCGCCGCTCGGCCGACACCTCGCTCGCCGAGAACATCGACGGGATGCCCGAGGACGACGACCTCAACTACCCCCTGCTGGGCCTGCTGCTGCTCCGGCGGCACGGCCGCGCCTTCACCACCGACCAGGTGGCCGCGCTCTGGCTGGACGAGCTACCGCCCGGCCGCACCTTCACCGCCGAGCGGATCGCCTTCCGCAACCTGCTGAGCGGGATCGAACCCCCGCGCACCGCCCGGTACCGCAACCCGTTCCGGGAGTGGATCGGCGCGCTGATCCGCGCCGACGTCCACGGCTGGACCCACCCGGGCGACCCGGCGGCCGCCGCCGAACAGGCTTACCGCGACGCCACGTTGACCCACACCGGGAACGGCGTCTACGCGGCGATGTTCACCGCCGCCGTCCTCGCCGCCGCCGCGACCGGCACGCACGACGTGCACGCCTGTCTGCGCACCGGCCGTACGGTCGTCCCGGCCCGCTCCCGCCTGGCCGAGGCGCTCGACCACGCGGTCCGGCTGGCGCACGAACACGACGACTTCGACGACGTGGTGGACCGGCTCCACGCCCGGTACGACGCCACCCACCACTGGGTGCACGCCGTCCCCAACACCGCCCTGATCGCCGCCGCGCTCACGCACGCCGACGGCGACTTCACCGGCTCCATCTGCCGTGCGGTGTCGGGAGGCTGGGACACCGACTCCAACGGCGCGACGGCGGGCAGTGTCGCGGGACTGCTCGCGGGCTCCCCCGAGGCGCTGCCCGAGAGCTGGCGGGCCCCGCTGAAGAACCGGCTCGCCACCACCGTCGCCGACTTCGACGGCACCGGCTTCGACACCCTGGCCCACCTCACCCATCTGGAGGCGACCCGCCCATGACCCACATCGCCGTGCTCGGCAGCACCAACATGGACCTCGTCACCTATGTCGCCAAGGCCCCACAGCTCGGCGAGACCGTGACCGGGCGCGAGTTCCACACGGTCCCCGGCGGCAAGGGCGCCAACCAGGCCATCGCCGCCGCCCGGTGCGGCGCCACCGTCTCGATGATCGGCGCGGTCGGCAACGACGCCTTCGGGCTACGGCTGCGCGACACCCTCGAACACTCCGGTGTGGACACCGACTTCCTGCGCACGGTCGAGGGCCCCTCCGGCACCGCGCACATCGTGGTGGACGACGAGGGCGGCAACTCCATCGTCGTCATCCCCGGCGCCAACGGCACCGTGGACCACCTCGCCCCCGGCGACGAGGGCGCCCTCACCGCCGCCGACGCCCTGCTCCTGCAACTGGAGATCCCGCTCGACGGGGTCCTCGCGGGCGCCGAGACGGCACGGCGGCACGGCGTGCGCACGGTGCTCACCCCCTCCCCCGCCCAGCCGCTGCCCCCCGAACTCCTCGAAGCCACCGACCTGTTGATCCCCAACGAGTACGAGGCAGTCACCCTCACCGGCCGCATCGACCCGCGCGACGCGGCCACCGCCCTGCTCGACCTGGTGCCCGAGGTCGTCGTCACCCTCGGCGCGGCCGGCAGCCTCTACGTCGCGCGCGGCACCGAGCCGCTGGTGGTGCCCGCGCCCCTGGTCACCGCCGTCGACTCCACCGGCGCGGGCGACACCTTCGCGGGCGCGCTCGCGGTCGCCCTCGCCGAGGAACGGCCCATCCGCGAGGCCCTGATGTGGGCCTCCGCCGCGGCGGCACTGTCGGTGCAGCGGGAAGGGGCGTCGGTGTCGATGCCGTACCGCCAGGAGATCGAGGCGCAGTACACCGCATGAGCACCCCGGACGAGAACACGCCTCGCGCCCCGCGCCCGTCCGTCCAGCCGCTGGACGGACTGCGCGTCCTGGACCTGGCCACGCTCTTCGCCGGTCCCCTGGCCGCCACGATGCTCGGTGACTTCGGCGCCGAGGTGATCAAGGTGGAGCATCCCCGGCGGCCCGACCCCTCGCGCGGGCACGGCCCGGCCAAGGACGGGATCGGTCTGTGGTGGAAGGTGCTCGGCCGCAACAAGCGCGCCATCACCCTCGATCTGTCCCGCCCCGGCGGCCGCGCGACCCTGCTGCGACTCGCGGCCACCGCCGACGTGGTGATCGAGAACTTCCGCCCCGGCACCCTGGAGAAGTGGGACCTCGGCTGGCCGGAGCTGTCGGCGGTCAATCCCCGTCTGATCCTCACCCGGGTCACCGCCTTCGGCCAGTTCGGTCCGTACGCGCACCGGCCCGGCTTCGGCACGCTCGCGGAGGCCATGAGCGGCTTCGCGGCGCTCACCGGCGAACCGGACGCGCCGCCGACCCTGCCGCCGTTCGGGCTCGCGGACTCGGTCACCGCCCTGGCGACCTCGTACGCCGTGCTCACCGCGCTCGCCGCCCGGCACCGCACCGGCGCCGGACAGGTCGTGGACATGGCCATCATCGAGCCGATGCTGGCCATGCTCGGACCGCAGCCCACCTGGTACGACCAGCTCGGCTACGTCCAGGAACGCACCGGCAACCGCTCCGCGAACAACGCCCCGCGCAACACCTACCGCACCGCCGACGGCTCCTGGGTCGCGGTCTCCACCTCGGCGCAGTCGGTGGCCGAGCGGGTGATGCGGCTGGTGGGCCGCCCGGAGCTGACCGAGGAGCCGTGGTTCGCGAGCGGCGCCCAGCGGGCCGCGCACGCCGACGTGCTGGACGAGGCGGTCGGCGCCTGGATCGCGGCCCGCGACCGGGAGGAGGTGCTGGCCGCCTTCGAGAAGGCGGAGGCGGCCATCGCCCCCGTGCAGGACGTACGGGACGTGTTCACCGACCCGCAGTACCTGGCCCTGGACACGGTCACCACCGTCGCCGACCCGGACCTCGGCCCGCTGAAGATGCAGAACGTCCTCTTCCGGCTCTCCGCGACCCCCGGCGCGATCCGCTGGGCGGGGCGCGCCCACGGCGCCGACACCGAGGACGTGCTCACCGAGCTGGGACTCGGTCCGGCCGAGCTGGGCGCCCTGCGCGAGGAGGGCGCCCTGTGACCCGCACCCCGCTGACCTGGCTCTACGTCCCCGGTGACCGGCCCCATGTGGTGGACAAGGCGCTCGTCGCGGGCGCCGACGTGGTGGTGATCGACCTGGAGGACGCGGTCGCCCCGGACCGCAAGGAGTACGCCCGCACGGCCACCGCCGAACGGCTCTCGGAGCACCAGCCCGTCCCGGTGCACGTCCGGCTGAACGCCGCCGAGGGCCCCTGGGGGGCGGCGGACCTCGCCGCGCTGGGCAGCCTGCCCGGCGTGTCCGGGCTCCGGCTGCCCAAGGTCGCCTCCCCCGACGAGGTACGGCACACCGCCGTCCTCACCGCGCTGCCGCTGTACGCGCTCCTGGAGTCCGCCCTCGGCATCGAGCACGCCCACGCCATCGCCCGCGCCCATCCGTCGCTGCGCGGGATCTCGCTGGGCGAGGCGGACCTGCGGGCCGACCTCGGGGTACGGGCCGACTCGGGACTCGACTGGTCCCGGTCCCGGGTGATCGTCGCCGCCCGCGCGGCCGGACTCGCCCCGCCCCCGCAGTCCGTCCACCCCGACATCCGGGACCTGGACGGTCTCGCCGCCTCCTGCGCCCGGGGCCGCGCCCTCGGCTTCCTGGGGCGGGCCGCGATCCATCCGCGCCAGCTCCCGGTGATCGAGCGGGCCTACCAGCCGACCCCGGCGGAGCTGGAGGAGGCCGAGACCGTGGTCAAGGCGGCCGCCGCCGAGCAGGGCGCCCAGGCGCTGCCGGACGGCCGCTTCATCGACGCGGCGACCGTGGCGCTGGCCCGGCGCACGCTGTCCCTGGTGCGGCGGGGCTGAGGCGGCGCCCTTCCGTGGCCGTACGCGAAGAGGGCGCCCGGGGAGTCCCCCGGGCGCCCTCCGCGTGCCTGGTGCGCCTCAGCCCTTCTTGGCCTCGGCGGTGTCCTTGGCCATGTCGACCTTGGGCGCCGCGTCGGCGGTGTCCTCGGACTCGGCCTTCTCGGACTTCTCGGCCTTCTCGGACTGCTCGGTCTTGGCGCCGCCCTCCTCGGGCTTCACCTCGCCGTTGCCCTTGCCGGAGTCCTTGCCCTCGTCCTCGTCCTTGCCCTCCGGCTGGTCGCCCTCGGGCGCGTCGTCCTTCGCCTCGACCGCCTCAGCGCCCTCGGCGTCCTCGGCGGCGCCCGCCTCCACGACCGCCTCCCGGCCCGGCCGCATCCGCGCCGAGAGGACCATGTACGTCACCGCGAGCAGGAAGACGATCAGCGCGGTCCAGTCGTTGAGCCGCAGGCCCAGGATGTGGTGGGCGTCGTCCACGCGCATGTACTCGATCCAGCCGCGGCCCACGCAGTAGGCGGCGACGTACAGCGCGAAGGCACGGCCGTGGCCCAGCCTGAAGCGGCGGTCGGCCCAGATGACCAGGAAGCCGACGCCGACGCACCACAGCGACTCGTACAGGAACGTCGGGTGGTAGTAGCCCGGCACCCGGCCGCCCTCGGAGGAGGTGATGTGCAGGGCCCAGGGCAGATGGGTCTCGCGGCCGTACAGCTCCTGGTTGAACCAGTTGCCCCAGCGGCCGATGGCCTGCGCGAAGGCGATGCCGGGGGCGACGGCGTCGGCGTAGGCGGGCATCGCGACGCCCTGGCGGCGGGCGCCGATCCAGGCACCGAGCGCGCCGAGCGCGATCGCGCCCCAGATGCCCAGGCCGCCCTCCCAGACCTTGAAGGCGTCCACCCAGTTCCGGCCCGGGCTGAAGTACAGCTCGTAGTCCGTGATCACGTGGTAGAGCCGTCCGCCGACGAGGCCGAAGGGCACGGCCCACACGGCGATGTCGGCGACCGTGCCGGCACGGCCGCCCCGGGCGATCCAGCGCTTGTTGCCGAGCCAGACGGCGACGAAGACGCCGATGATGATGCAGAAGGCGTAACCGCGCAGCGGGATGGGGCCGAGGTACAGCACCCCGCGCGACGGGCTGGGAATGTAGGCAATATCCATGGCAGGGTCGACGCTACCGTGCCGGGCCGCGCGGAGGCCGGGCGACCGGGCTACGGCTCCATAACGGGCAGGTGAGAAACATGGCTCACCCCCGGTCGTTGGCCTCCACCATCTGCTTGAGCTTCTCCGGGGTCATGGACTGGTCCTGGTAGATGTTCTTGCCGTCGAACAGGACGGTGGGCGTCCCGCCGAACTTGCCCGCCGCGAACGCCTGGTGCGAGCGGTTCACCCAGCTGTTGTGCGTGCCGTTCTTCACACAGGAGCGGAAGGCCGGGGTGTCCAGGCCCTCGACCTTGCCCGCGAGCCGGATCAGCTTGTCGTTGCTCGCGAAGGCGTCGTCCGACTCCTCGGGCTGGTTGGCGTAGAGCACGTCGTGGTAGTCACGGAACTTGCCCGCGTCCTGCGCGCAGGCGGCGGCGTTGGCCGCGCGCAGGGAGCCGCTGCCGCCCAGGTTGCCGTCGATCAGGCGCACCAGGTGGTAGTCGACGCGGAGCTTGCCCGCGTCCGTCAGCTCGTGCAGCACCGGGCGGTACCGCGTCTCGAAGGCCTGGCAGGCAGGGCAGCGGAAGTCCTCCCACACGGTGAGCGTCGACTTGGCGCCGTCCTTGCCGACCGGGATCGCGAGGCTGTCCTTGCCCTGGGCGCCGGAGGGGGCCACGACCGGGCCCGCGTTCTTGCTGCCCTTTTCCTTGCCCGCGTTCGCCGCGATGACGCCGATCACCGCGGCGAGGCCGAGGACACAGACCACGCTCGCGCCCACGATCAGCGCCCGGCGCCGCTTCTCCGCGGACTTCTGCTTCTCGCGCTCCGCCGCCATCTTCTGCCGGGCACTGCGCTTTCCGTCACGGTTCTTCTCGCTCACAACCCCCAGAACGAACCGGGGAGGCGCATTGCGCCTCCCCGGCCGTAGGTCCACCCGTTCGAGTGACCATGGGGTTCCGTGCCCGCGGGGGCGCGACGGCTCAGACCGTGCCGCGCACGCCCTTCGCCAGGTCGGCCGCGAGCGCGCGGACCGCCTCGACGCCCGCCGCCTCGTCCGGGGCGTCCAGCATCCGCTTGACGAAGGCCGAGCCGACGATGACGCCGTCGGCGAAGCCCGCCACCTCGGCGGCCTGGGCCGCGTTGGAGACGCCGAGGCCGACGCAGACGGGCAGGTCGGCGTTGGTCGCGCGGGTGCGCTCCACCAGGTCCTGGGCCTGCGCGCCGACCGACTCGCGGGTGCCGGTGACACCCATCAGGGAGGCGGCGTAGACGAAGCCGCTGCCCGCCGCGGTGATCCGGGCGAGCCGCTCGTCCTTGCTGCTCGGGGCGACCACGAAGACGGTCGCGAGCCCGTGCTTCTCGGCGTGCTCGCGCCACAGCGCGGATTCCTGGACCGGCAGGTCGGGCAGGATGCAGCCCGCGCCGCCCGCCTCGGCCAGCTCGGCGGTGAACCGCTCGACGCCGTAGCGGTCGATGGGGTTCCAGTACGTCATGACGAGCACCGGCTTGCCGGTGGCCGCGTGGGCCTCGCGGACCGTGCGCATCACGTCCGCGATCTTCACGCCGCCGCGCAGCGCGATGTCGTCGGCGGTCTGGATGACCGGTCCGTCCAGGACCGGGTCGCTGTGCGGCAGCCCGACCTCGACGACGTCGGCACCGCCGTCGAAGACGGCCTTGATCGCCTCGATGCCGCCGTCCACGGTCGGGAACCCGGCCGGGAGGTAGGCGATGAGCGCGGCGCGGTCCTCGGCCCTGGCGGCGGCGAGGGTGTCCGACAGAAGCTGTACGTTCCCGCTCACTTGGCGTCCCCCTCGATCTCGGCGGTGTCGGTCTGGTCGGCGGCCACCTCGGCGTCGGTGTCGTAGAGGCCGAAGTAGCGGGCGGCGGTGTCCATGTCCTTGTCGCCGCGCCCGGAGAGGTTGACGACGATCAGGCCGTCCGGGCCCAGCTCCTTGCCGACCTCCAGGGCACCGGCGAGCGCGTGGGCGCTCTCGATGGCCGGGATGATGCCCTCGGTGCGCGAGAGCAGCCGCAGCGCCTGCATCGCCTCGTCGTCGGTGACCGCGCGGTACTCGCCGCGACCGGAGTCCTTCAGGAAGGCGTGCTCGGGACCGATGCCCGGGTAGTCCAGGCCCGCCGAGATCGAGTACGGCTCGGTGATCTGGCCCTCCTCGTCCTGGAGGACGTAGGAGCGGGAGCCGTGCAGGATGCCGGGCTCGCCCTGGGTGAGGGTGGCCGCGTGCTCGCCGGTCTCCACGCCGTGCCCGGCGGGCTCGCAGCCGATCAGGCGGACGTCCTCGTCGGGGATGAAGGCGTGGAAGAGGCCGATGGCGTTGGAGCCGCCGCCGACACAGGCGATGGCGGCGTCGGGCAGGCGTCCGGCCTGCTCCAGGATCTGGCGGCGGGCCTCGACGCCGATGACGCGGTGGAAGTCGCGGACCATCGCCGGGAAGGGGTGCGGGCCGGCGACGGTGCCGAACAGGTAGTGGGTGTGGTCGACGTTGGCCACCCAGTCGCGGAACGCCTCGTTGATGGCGTCCTTCAGGGTGCGGCTGCCGGACTTCACGGCCACGACCTCGGCGCCGAGCATACGCATCCGGGCCACGTTGAGGGCCTGGCGCTCGGTGTCGATCTCGCCCATGTAGATGGTGCAGTCGAGACCGAACAGGGCGCAGGCGGTGGCGGTGGCGACGCCGTGCTGTCCGGCGCCGGTCTCCGCGATGACACGGGTCTTGCCCATGCGCTTGGTGAGCAGGGCCTGGCCGAGCACGTTGTTGATCTTGTGCGAGCCGGTGTGGTTGAGGTCCTCGCGCTTCAGGAACACGCGGGCGCCACCGGCGTGTGCGGCGAAACGGGGGACTTCCGTCAGGGAACTCGGGCGGCCGGTGTAGTGGACCAGGAGATCGTCCAGTTCGCGGGCGAACTCCGGGTCCTGCTTGGCCTTGTCGTACTCGACGGCGACCTCGTCGACGGCGGCCACGAGGGCCTCCGGGATGAACTTGCCGCCGAAGGCGCCGAAGTACCCCTCGGCGGTGGGGACTTGACCCTCCGGGTCAGGGAAGAAGTAGTTGCTGGACATGCCAGTACCTCACGGTGAGTGCGTGGAAAAGACACTGATCGCCGTGGGGGCGGGGATTCGTCTGTTGGCCGCGAGCCGTCAGTGGCTTGTCGCGCCCACGCGGCGGAGCCGCAGAATCGGTCGGAGCCCCGCGCCCCTGAAGGTCGGCTGCTGCCATCGCATACCGTTGATCTGCCCCGGCTCGGCGCCGATGTGGTACCTGACCCTGCGGCCGTGGACCCTGCGGGCCGGGGCGCGGCAGCCCCGGGGGCGGCAGCCGCGCGCGAGGCGCGCGTGCCGGTCCACGGTGGTCAGGGTCCTGTTCATCGGGGTCAGCCTACCGGGTGGTCAGCCCCGGCCGTGGCGCAGTGCCGGGTGTTCGCCCGCCGCCACCAGGTCGGCCACCGCGGTCTTGGGGTCGCGGCCCGTGACCAGGGACTCGCCGACAAGGACGGCGTCGGCGCCGGCGTTGGCGTAGGCGATGAGGTCGTGGGGGCCGCGGACGCCGGACTCGGCGATCTTGACGAGGTCGTCGGGGATCTCCGGGGCGACGCGCTCGAAGGTGGTGCGGTCGACCTCGAGGGTCTTGAGGTTGCGGGCGTTGACGCCGATGATCTTGGCGCCGGCGTCCACGGCGCGCTCCACCTCGTCCTCGTCGTGCACCTCGACCAGCGGGGTGAGGCCGATGGAGACGGCGCGCTCGATCAGGGACTCCAGCGCGGGCTGCTCCAGGGCGGCCACGATCAGCAGGGCGAGGTCGGCGCCGTAGGCGCGGGCCTCCCAGAGCTGGTACGACGTGACGATGAAGTCCTTGCGCAGCACCGGGATGTCCACGCGGGCGCGGACGGCCTCCAGGTCGGCCAGCGAGCCGCCGAAGCGGCGCTGCTCGGTGAGGACGGAGATGACGGAGGCACCGCCCGCCTCGTAGTCGGCGGCGAGTCCCGCCGGGTCGGCGATGGCGGCCAGCGCGCCCTTGGAGGGGCTGGAGCGCTTGACCTCGCAGATGACCTTGACGCCGTCGCCCTTGAGCGCGGCAACCCCGTCCTTGGCGGCGGGAGCCTTGGCGGCACGCTCCTTGAGCTCGTCGAGGCTGACGCGTGCCTGGCGCTCCGCGAGGTCGGCCCGGACTCCGTCGATGATCTCGTCGAGCACACTCACGCGAGCGGCCCCCTTCCAGACGGTCGTGAAGATCAGGCCGTTAAGCCTGCGGGGTTCGAAAACCCGTGGTCACTGCGATGGTATCCGCAGGAGGTGCCTGACTTCGCATCCGGTGCGCGGCGGTCCCCCTTACCTGGACATTCGTAGGTGATCAAGGATGCAACCAGCCACCGAACGGCAGGTTCCGGACGACGGTGAACGCCAGCAGGGCGCCCCCGCTCACCCACAGCACGGCGGGTGCGACGTCGATCCGCAGCGGCTTCCCGCGTGCCGCCTGGACGGCCCATACGGTCCACAGCACGGCGAAGGCGGCGTAGGCGGCCACGCCGAACGCGTTGTCGCGCAGCGCGCCGAGGAGGTCGCCGTGGACGAAGGCGTGCGCGCTGCGCAGGCCCCCGCAGCCGGGGCAGTACAGGCCGGTGAGCGCGTAGAGCGGGCAGACCGGGTAGTGGCCGGGCTGGTTCGGGTCCACGGCTCCGACGTAGGCGAACGCCCCGGCCACGGCCGCGAGCGCCGCGGCCGGGGCGGCGAGGCGCCGCCACCGGGGGGCGGGTGCGGGTGCGGCGGAAGGGTGTGGGCGGCCGGGAGCGGCCGGGGTGTCGGCGTTCACGCTGGCATTGTGCCGCGCCGGTCACCGCCGCGCGCGGGGCGGGCGGCCACCCGCGCGGGACGGTCCGGGGTACGCGCGAGGGGCGGCCCGGCACGTCGTGTGCCTGGGCCGCCCCTCGGATGCGGTGTGCCGGACCGGTCAGCTCTCGGCGGTGACCGGCTCGCGGGTCGTGGCGGCGGTCAGGTGGGTGATCTGGCCGCTGCCCTTGGGCTGGCCGAGACCCATGGACCGCATGATCGCGCCCACGACACCGCCGAGGGCCACGATCACCAGGCCGGCCCAGAAGCCGAGCGGCTGGGCCATCACCGTGAAGGCGCCCGCGACGCAGAAACCGATGAAGGCGATGATGACACCGGTCCAGGCGGCCGGGGTGTGACCGTGGCTGCTGCCCGCCATGACTTGCTCCTAGCTGCTGTGTACGTGACGTACGTTTTCGAAGGCCGCCGGTCGGTACGGGCCGGGCGCCCGACGCCCATTGTCCCGCACGCGCGGGGGCGACGGACGCGGGGGTCGAGTCTGGTTGGCCACACTCGAGGCGGGGATCAGCCGCCGGTGGGGTCCTCGCCCCGGTCCAGCGCCTTCCACATCTCCTCGGGGCGCTCGGGGTCGACCGGCCGCGCCGTGCGCCGGGGGCGCTGCGCCCCGCGCTCGTAGCGCCCGGACATCGCGGGCCACAGGCGGCCGTAGCGCAGGGCGAGCACCCCGGCGAGCAGGATCAGCAAGCCGCCGACGGCCGCGACGTAGGGCCAGCCGGTGTGGGTGAGGGCGGCGACGGTGGCCGAGGTGTCGCCGGTGGTCTGCGCGGCCTTCTCGTCCAGGGCGGAGCCGTCGGAGACCCCGGCGAGGGCGGCGGCGACGATGCCCGCGCCGGAGAGCGCGAGCAGCCCGGCGACGGCGAGGCGCCCGGCCCGGCGGACCGCGAAGACGGCGACCAGCGCGGCCAGGCCCACGATGGCGAGCGCCGCCGGGACGCCGGTGACGTCGCTGCCCCTGGCGGTCAGCGGGAAGGTGCCGCCGGCCACCGTCGCGGTGCCCTCGGACCAGCGCTGCCGGGTCGCGAGCAGCGCCACGGCCGCGCCGAGCGCGCCGAACAGCAGGGCCGCGGCGAGGCTGCGCCGGCTGGACCGGACGGGCGCGGCGGCTTCGGTACGGGGGTGAGGTACGGCAGTCACGTACTCCACTATCGCCTGAACCCCGGGCGATCATGCACCCGGGGTTCCACGCGGACGGGTCAGACGGTGCCGAGCCGGTTGGCGGTGTGGACCGCGCGGAGTACCGCGGCGGCCTTGTTGCGGCACTCCTGGTCCTCCGCGACCGGGTCGGAGTCCGCGACGATCCCGGCTCCGGCCTGCACGTACGCGGTGCCGTCGCGCAGCAGGGCGGTGCGGATGGCGATGGCGGTGTCGGAGTCGCCCGCGAAGTCGAGGTAGCCGACGCAGCCGCCGTACAGACCGCGCCGGGAGGGCTCGAGTTCGTCGATGATCTGCATCGCGCGGGGCTTGGGGGCGCCGGACAGGGTGCCCGCCGGGAAGCACGCGGTGAGCACGTCGAAGGCGGTACGGCCGCCGGAGACCTTGCCGGTGACCGTCGAGACGATATGCATCACATGGGAGTAGCGCTCGATCGACATGAAGTCGACGACCTCCACCGAGCCGGGCTCGCAGACCCGGCCGAGGTCGTTGCGGCCGAGGTCGACCAGCATCAGGTGCTCGGCGCGCTCCTTGGGGTCGGCCATCAGCTCGTCGGCGAGAGCCTGGTCCTCCTGCGGGGTGGCGCCCCGGTGCCGGGTGCCCGCGATGGGGTGCACCATGGCGCGCCCGTCCTCGACCTTGACCAGCGCCTCGGGCGAGGAGCCGACCACGTCGAACCCGTCGAAGCGGAACAGGTACATGTACGGCGAGGGGTTGGTGGCCCGCAGCACCCGGTAGACGTCCAGCGCGCTCGCGGTGCACGGCGTCTCGAAGCGCTGGGAGGGGACGACCTGGAATGCCTCGCCCGCGCGGATGCGCTCCTTGACGTCCTCGACGGCCCGCTGGAAGTCGGGGCCGCCCCACAGCGCGGTGTACTCGGGCAGCTCGGAGGGCGGCAGCACGGCCGGGGGCTGGGCGACCGGGCGGGCCAGGTCGGCCTCCATGGCGTCGAGCCGGGCGACCGCGTCGGCGTACGCCTCGTCCACGCCGGTGTCGAGGTCGTTGTGGTTGATCGCGTTGGCGATCAGCAGGACCGAGCCCTCCCAGTGGTCCATGACCGCGAGGTCGCTGGTCAGGAGCATGGTCAGCTCGGGCAGTCTCAGGTCGTCGCGCTCGCCGGGGCCGATCTTCTCCAGGCGGCGGACGATGTCGTAGCCGAGGTAGCCGACCATGCCGCCGGTGAAGGGCGGCAGGCCCTCCTGGTGCGGGGTGTGCAGGGCCTGGAGGGTGGCGCGCAGGGCGGCGAGCGGGTCGCCGTCGGTGGGGACGCCGACCGGCGGGGTGCCGAGCCAGTGGGCCTCGCCGTCGCGCGTGGTGAGGGTGCCGGCCGAGCGGACGCCGACGAAGGAGTAGCGCGACCAGGAGCGGCCGTTCTCGGCGGACTCCAGGAGGAAGGTGCCGGGGCGCTCGGCGGCGAGCTTGCGGTAGAGGGCGACCGGGGTGTCGCCGTCGGCGAGGAGCTTGCGGGTGACCGGGACGACACGCCGGTCGGCGGCGAGCTTGCGGAAGGTGTCGAGGTCCATGGCGGTCACCGGTCCGTGTCCTTGGAGTCCTTCAGCAGCACGTCGGCGTCGAAGCAGGTGCGGTCGCCGGTGTGGCAGGCGGCGTCCGTCTGGTCGACCTTGACCAGCAGGGTGTCGGCGTCGCAGTCCAGGGCGACGGACTTCACGAGCTGGACGTGGCCGGAGGTGTCGCCCTTGACCCAGTACTCCTGGCGGCTGCGGGACCAGTACGTGCAGCGGCCGGTGGTCAGGGTGCGGTGCAGCGCCTCGTCGTCCATCCAGCCGAGCATCAGTACCTCGCCGGTGTCGTACTGCTGGGCGATGGCGGGCACGAGTCCGTCGCGGTCGCGCTTGAGGCGGGCGGCGATCTCCGGGTCGAGGCCGCTGGGGCGTGGGCTGCCGGTCGTACGGGTCATGGGTGCCATTGTGCCGTGCGGGGCGGCGCGTCACGGTCCGTGTCCGCTGCGGGGTCCTTCCGTATGGTCGTAGGCTGAGCCCATGTCGACCTTCGCCAAGCGTGAACGGCTGTTGCTCGCCGACCTCTTGGAAACCGCCGGTCCGGAAGCCCCGACGCTGTGCGAGGGGTGGACGACGCGGGACTTGGCCGCCCATGTGGTGGTGCGCGAGCGCCGCCCCGACGCGACCGCGGGCCAGTTCGTGAAGCGGCTCGCGCCCCGTCTGGACCGGGTGATGGAGGAGTACTCCGCCAAGCCCTACTCCGAGTTGATCCAGCTCATCCGGACGGGCCCGCCGAAGCTCTCGCCGTTCTCCGTGAAGCAGGTCGACGAGGCGTCGAACACGGTGGAGTTCTTCGTCCACGCCGAGGACGTGCGCCGCGCCCAGCCCGACTGGAGCCCGCGCGAGCTGGACCCGGTGTTCCAGGACACGCTGTGGTCGCGCCTTGAGCGCACGGCCCGCCTCGCCGGGCGCAAGGCGCCGACCGGGCTCGTGCTGCGCCGCCCGGACGGGCAGACGGTGGTGGCGCACAAGGGCGCGCCGGTGGTGACGGTGACCGGGGAGCCCGCCGAGCTGCTGATGTTCGTCTTCGGACGGCAGGACGCGGCCAAGGTGGTGCTGGACGGCGACCCGGACGCCATCGCCAAGCTGCACGAGTCGCGGCAGCTCGGCATCTGAGCCCCGGGCCCGCCGCCGTGATCAAGGTCGCGATGACCGGGGTGTACGTCGACGACGTCGAGCGGGCGCACGCCTTCTACACGGAGGTGCTGGGTTTCGAGACGCGGCTGCAC
The DNA here is from genome assembly GCF_053600675.1 of Streptomyces sp. NPDC005004. Classification (NCBI taxonomy): domain Bacteria; kingdom Bacillati; phylum Actinomycetota; class Actinomycetes; order Kitasatosporales; family Streptomycetaceae; genus Streptomyces; species Streptomyces sp. NPDC005004. The sequence continues at coordinate 151,600 of NZ_JBSGAH010000011.1, read as the reverse complement.
GTGGACCTCGGCGAGGGCGCGCTGTTCGTGACGGTCGGGGCGCCGGACGGGGCCCAGCCGGACGTCCAGTTGCTCCTGGAGCCCGGCGGGGGCCCGATCGCGGAGCCCTACCGCGCGGCGCTGTACGAGGCGGGGCTGCCGTGCATCGTGTTCGCGGTGGACGACCTGTTCGCGGAGTACGAGCGGCTGCGCGGTCTCGGGGTGCGCTTCCCGCACCCCCCGACCGTCCAGGGTCCGATGCTGGCGGCGGTCCTGGACGACACGGTCGGCAATCTGATCCAGCTCACCCAGCCGATCCCCTGACGGGAGCGGTCAGCGGGGCAGTTCGACGCGGCGCAGCGCGGGGAAGGCGAGGACGACGACTCCGCCCAGGCCGCAGACGGCGGCGCTGACGGCGTACACCGCTCCGGTGCCCCAGGCGCCGATCGCGGCGGCGGCGAACGGCATGCTCAGCGGGGCGATGCCGAGGCTGACCAGGCTGGCGACGGAGGTGACCCGGCCGAGGTAGGCGGGGTCGCCCTGGGTCTGGAGCAGCGCCCCGCACAGGGCTCCGCTGAGTCCGGCGAGCAGTCCGATGAGCAGGGCGATGCCGACGGCGGCGGGCAGTGCGGACGCCTGGCCCAGCGCCCCGACGGCGACGGCGCCGGCCACACAGGCGCCCCCCGTGACCAGTCCTGCCCGGGGCAGCCGCCCCCGCACGGCGAGCAGCATCGAGGCGGCGCCCGCCCCCACCCCGAACCCGGCGAGCACCCAGCCCATGCCGGAGGCGCCCCAGCCGCGTTGGTCGGCCAGCAGGGTCAGTCCGATGTTCAGCGGCCCGACGAACCCGAGGTCCCCGAGCGCGATGGCCAGCACGAGCGGGCCGAGGACACGGTGCCGGCGGATGTAGGCGAGCCCGGCGCGCAGGTCGTGCCAGGCGTCGGCACCGGTGCGGCGGGCGGTCTCGGGTGCCTTGGGCGGGGGCGGTCCGAGCGGCACGGTGGCCACGGCCTCGGCGGCCGTCGCCTCCGCGTCCCGGACCTCGGCGGCCACGGCGTCGGGGCTCGTTGTGCCCGTGTCGGACAGCCCCCGTATCCGTACGGAGACCAGCAGCGGAACCGATATCGCGATGAGCGCTCCGGCCAGACCGAAGGCGGCCGCCGCGCCGCCCGTCGCGATGCCGAGACCGCCGAGCGGGGCGCCGACGACGGAGGCGAAGCGGTTCGCCAGGCCGCGCATCCCCTGGACCCGGGTGAGCTGGTCCCGGGCGGTGATCCTGGCCGGGAGGGCGCCCACGGCCGGGACGAACACGGCGTCGACGGCGCCGAACAGCAGCGCCAGCGCGGCCAGCGGCCACAGCCCGGGCCGGGCGAGGTACAGCAGCGCGGCCACGGCGAGGACGGCCACGCAGCGCACGGTGTCGCTGCCGATGACGACCCGGCGCGGCCCGAACCGGTCGGCCACCACCCCGCCGCCCAGCATCAGCACGGCACGCGGCAGCGCGCTGACGGACACCACGATCCCCGCCTCCGCGGGGCTCCCGGCGCGCACGGCGGCCCAGGACAGGGCGAGGAAGAAGACGTTGTCCCCGATCATGGAGGAGGCATAGGCCCCGAGCCAGCGCAGGACGTTGGGGTCGCGGTGGGCGGGGCGGCAGGGGGCGGCCTCGACGACGGGTGCGGCCACGGGGGCCGTGGTGTCAGACACGGAAGGGGAACCCGTACATGTGCAGCGCGACGTGCTCGCGTCCCTCGGTGTCTCCGGCGGCCACGGCGGCCCGTCCCTTCTCGTCGTACTTCCTGGCCAGGGCGGTCAGCTCCGCACGCAGCTCGTCCAGTTCGGCGGCGGTCAGCCGGAGCAGCGACTCGGAGTCGGGAGCGGCGGCGTTCCACTCGGCGCTCCAGGTGGCGCGCTCGTCGAGGTAGCGCCGGTACAGGTCGGCGCGCTGCTCGTGGAAGAGCCGGGTCGCGGCGAGGTGGGCGGCGGCCTTCTCGGGGGCGTCGCGGAAGTCCCGGTCACGGACGCTGACGCCGTCCGAGGCGGGCTGCCACCAGCGCTCGCGGCCGTCCGCGCTCTGCGCCGCCGCCTCCTCGATCAGACCGTGCTCGGCGAGCTTGCGCAGGTGGTAGCTGACCAGGGAGACCGCCTCGTCCACCTGGTCGGCCAGGTGCGAGGCGGTGGCCCGGTCCGTCACGCACAACGCTCGGTAGAGCCGCAGCCGGAGCGGGTGGGCGAGCGCCTTGAGCGTGCCCACGTCGGTGATGGGGAGATCCCTCTCCCTCTCCTCGTCTGACATGCCCACACCTTAGAAGCGAAGGAAAAGTTGCACAACATCTGTTGCGCAATTTTCCTTTCGCTTCTCGCCGACGTCCTGCCGAAGCCCAGCGCAGCGTCACCGCACGGGGTGCCCCGCCTCCCGCAGCGTCCGCTTCACGTCCCCGATCCGCAGGTCCCCGAAGTGGAAGACCGAGGCCGCGAGGACCGCGTCCGCGCCCGCCTCGACCGCCGGAGAGAAGTGCTCCAGCGCGCCCGCGCCGCCCGAGGCGATCACCGGGACGGAGACGTGCCTGCGCACGGCGGCCAGCATCTCGATGTCGTAGCCGTCCTTCGTGCCGTCCGCGTCCATCGAGTTGAGCAGGATCTCGCCCGCACCCAGCTCGGCGGCCCGGTGCGCCCACTCGACCGCGTCGATACCGGCGCCCTTGCGGCCGCCGTGGGTCGTGACCTCGAAGGAGCCGGACGCCGTGCGGCGGGCGTCCACCGAGAGGACCAGCACCTGGCTGCCGAACCGCTCCGCGATCTCGCGGATGAGGTCGGGCCGGGCGATGGCGGCCGTGTTGACGCCCACCTTGTCCGCGCCCGCGCGCAGCAGCCTGTCGACGTCCTCGGCGGTGCGGACGCCGCCGCCCACGGTGAGCGGGATGAAGACCTGCTCGGCGGTGCGGCGCACCACGTCGTAGGTGGTCTCCCGGTTGCCGGAGGAGGCGGTGATGTCCAGGAAGGTCAGCTCGTCGGCGCCCTCGGCGTCGTAGACCTTGGCCATCTCCACCGGGTCGCCCGCGTCCCGCAGGTTCTGGAAGTTGACGCCCTTGACGACCCGGCCGTTGTCCACGTCCAGGCAGGGGATCACGCGTACGGCCAGGCTCATGCGGACACTCCTCGGAACGCCTCCACCTCGATCTCGACGACCAGGCTGGGGTCCACGAAACCGGAGACGATGATCATGGTTGCGGCGGGCCGGACGGAGTCGAACAGCTCCTTGTGGGCCCGCCCGACCTCCTCCACGTCCCGCGCGTGGGTGATGTACATCCGGGTGCGCACCACGTCGTCGCGCCCGAGGCCCACCTGCCGGAGTGCGCCGAGCGCCACGTTGAAGGCGTTGACGGCCTGCTCGTACGGGCCGCCCCCGGCGATCTGTCCGTCCACGATGGAGGTGCAGCCGGAGACCAGCACCAGTCCGTTCGGCAGCTCCACCGCGCGGGAGTAACCGAACTGCTCCTCCCAGGGCGCTCCGGTGTTCACACGGCGTACGTCGCTCACCGGTCCACCGCCGCCAGAGCCTCTTCCAGGGTGAACGCCTTGGCGTACAGCGCCTTGCCGACGATGGAGCCCTCCACGCCGAGCGGCACGAGCTCGGCGATGGCGCGCAGGTCGTCCAGCGAGGAGACGCCGCCGGAGGCGACGACCGGGCGGTCGGTGGCCGCGCAGACGTTCTTCAGCAGTTCCAGGTTGGGGCCCTGGAGAGTGCCGTCCTTGGCGATGTCGGTGACGACGTAGCGGGCGCAGCCCTCCTTGTTCAGGCGGTCCAGCGTCTCGTAGAGGTCGCCGCCGTCGCGGGTCCAGCCCCGGCCGCGCAGGGTGGTGCCGCGCACGTCCAGGCCGACCGCGATCTTGTCGCCGTGCTCGGCGATGACCTTGGCTACCCACTCGGGGGTCTCCAGGGCGGCGGTGCCGAGGTTGACGCGGGTGCAGCCGGTGGCGAGGGCGGCGGCGAGGGTGTCGTCGTCGCGGATGCCGCCGGACAGCTCCACCTTGATGTCCATCGCGCCCGCGACCTCGGCGATCAGGGCCCGGTTGTCACCGGTGCCGAACGCGGCGTCCAGGTCGACCAGATGCAGCCACTCCGCGCCCGCGCGCTGCCAGGCGAGGGCCGCCTCCAGCGGGGAGCCGTAGGAGGTCTCGGAGCCGGACTCGCCGTGCACGAGGCGTACGGCCTGGCCGTCGCGGACGTCGACGGCGGGGAGCAGTTCGAGCTTGGCCATGGTCTTAGAGGGTTCCGATCCAGTTGGTGAGGAGCTGGGCGCCGGCGTCGCCGGACTTCTCGGGGTGGAACTGGGTGGCGGACAGGGCGCCGTTCTCCACGGCGGCCACGAAGGGACCGCCGTAGGTCGACCAGGTCACCGCGGGCGGGGTCATGGCCGCGTTGAGCTGCTCGAACTCCCAGTCCTGTACGGCGTAGGAGTGCACGAAGTAGAAGCGGTCCTCCGGGTCGAGGCCCGCGAAGAGCCGCGAGTCGGCGGGCGCGTCGACGGTGTTCCAGCCCATGTGCGGGACGACCTCGGCCTTGAGCGGGCCGACCGTGCCGGGCCACTCGTCCAGGCCGTCGGTCTCCACGCCGTGCTCGATGCCGCGGGCGAAGAGGATCTGCATGCCGACGCAGATGCCGAGCACGGGGCGGCCGCCGGCCAGGCGCCGGTCGACGACCCAGTCGCCGCGGGCCGCGCGCAGGCCTTCCATGCAGGCGGCGAAAGCGCCGACGCCGGGCACCAGCAGGCCGTCGGCGTTCATCGCCCTGTCGAAGTCACGGGTGATCTCGACGTCGGCGCCGACGCGGGCCAGCGCGCGCTCGGCGGAGCGGACGTTGCCGAAGCCGTAGTCGAAGACCACGACCTTCTTCGCGTCGCTCAACTCCACACCCCCAGCCGCATGACGCCCGCGACCAGGCACATGGCCGCGCCGATGGAGACCAGGACGATCAGGCTGGTGGGCATCTTCTGCTTGACGAAGGAGATGATGCCGCCGACCAGGAAGAGGCCGACGACGATCAGCAGGGTGGACAGACCGGTCATGGGTTACAGCGCGCCCTTCGTGGAGGGGAGGATGCCGGCCGCGCGCGGGTCGCGCTCGCTGGCGTAGCGCAGGGCACGGGCGAGGGCCTTGAACTGGCACTCCACGATGTGGTGCGCGTTGCGCCCGTACGGCACGTGCACGTGCAGCGCGATCTGCGCCTGGGCGACGAAGGACTCCAGGATGTGCCGGGTCATCGTGGTGTCGTACTCGCCGATCATCGGCGCCATCTTCTCGGGCTCGGTGTGCACGAGGTAGGGGCGTCCGGAGAGGTCGACGGTGACCTGGGCGAGGGACTCGTCCAGCGGGACCGTGCAGTTGCCGAAGCGGTAGATGCCCACCTTGTCGCCGAGCGCCTGCTTGAAGGCGGCGCCGAGCGCGAGGGCGGTGTCCTCGATGGTGTGGTGGGTGTCGATGTGCAGGTCGCCGTCGGTCTTCACGGTGAGGTCGAACAGACCGTGCCGGCCGAGCTGGTCGAGCATGTGGTCGTAGAAGCCGACGCCGGTGGCGATGTCGGTCTTGCCGGTGCCGTCGAGGTCGATCTCGACGAGGACCGAGGTCTCCTTGGTGGTGCGCTGCACGCGGCCTGTGCGGCTCATGCGTCGAGCTCCTTCTTCAGTTCCCGAACCGCGTCGAGGAACGCGTCGTTCTCTTCGGGGGTGCCGGCCGACACCCGCAGCCATCCGGGGACGCCGTTGTCCCGGACGAGGACGCCGTGGTCGAGGATGCGGCGCCAGGCCGCCTGGGTGTCCGTGAAGCGGCCGAACTGCACGAAGTTGGCGTCGGACTCGGTCACGTCGTAACCGATGGCGCGCAGTTCGGTGACCAGGCGGTCCCGCTCGGTCTTGAGCTGCTCGACATAGCCGAGCAGGGTGTCGGTGTGCTCCAGGGCGGCGAGCGCGGTCGCCTGGGTGACGGCGCTCAGGTGGTAGGGCAGCCGCACCAACTGGACGGCGTCCACCACCGCGGGGTCGGCGGCCAGATAGCCGAGCCGCAGCCCGGCGGCGCCGAACGCCTTGGACATGGTCCGCGAGATCACCAGGTGGGGGCGGCCTTCGAGGAGCGGCAGCAGCGAGTCGCCGTGGCTGAACTCGATGTACGCCTCGTCCACGACCACCATGGACGGCTTCGCCGCCTGCGCGGCCTCGTAGAGCGCGAGGACCGTCTCGGGCGGAACCGCGTTGCCCGTGGGGTTGTTGGGGGTGGTGACGAACACGACGTCGGGCCTGTGCTCGGCGATGGCGCGCTCGGCGGCGGCCAGGTCGATGGTGAAGTCCTCGCCGCGCGGCCCGGAGATCCAGCCGGTGCCGGTGCCGCGCGCGATGAGCGCGTGCATCGAGTAGGACGGCTCGAAGCCGATCGCGGTGCGGCCGGGACCACCGAAGGTCTGGAGGAGCTGCTGGATGACCTCGTTGGAGCCGTTGGCCGCCCAGACGTTCCGGGCGTCGAGGGGGTGGTGGCCGGTCTTGGTGAGGTAGTCGGCCAGTTCGGTGCGGAGCCGGACCGCGTCCCGGTCGGGGTAGCGGTTCAGGTTCCGGGCGGCCTCGCGCACCCGCTCCGCGATCCGCTCGACGAGCGGTTCGGGCAGCGGGTAGGGGTTCTCGTTGGTGTTCAGCCGGACGGGGACGTCCAACTGGGGCGCGCCGTAGGGGGACTTGCCACGCAGCTCGTCCCGTACGGGCAGATCGTCGATGCCGGTCACTTGGTCTCGGGTACCTTCCAGCCGAACCTCGCCTTGACCGCCGCGCCGTGCGCGGGCAGGTCCTCCGCCTCCGCGAGGGTCACCACGTGGTGGGCGACCTCGGCCAGCGCGTCCTTCGTGTAGTCCACGATGTGGATGCCCCGCAGGAAGGACTGCACGGACAGGCCGGAGGAGTGGCAGGCGCAGCCGCCGGTGGGCAGCACGTGGTTGGACCCGGCCGCGTAGTCCCCGAGGGAGACCGGCGCCCAGGGACCGATGAAGATCGCGCCCGCGTTGCGCACACGGTCGGCGACGGCGGCGGCGTCGCGGGTCTGGATCTCCAGGTGCTCGGCGCCGTACGCGTCGACCACCCGCAGGCCCTCCGCCACGCCGTCCACGAGGACGATCGCGGACTGCTGCCCGTTCAGCGCGGGCACGATCCGGTCGTCGATGTGCTTGGTGGCGGCGACCTGTGTCTTCAGCTCGCCCTCGACCGCGTCGGCCAGGGCGGGCGAGTCGGTGACGAGGACGGCGGCGGCCAGCGGGTCGTGCTCGGCCTGGCTGATCAGGTCGGCGGCGACGTGCACCGGGTCGGCCGTCTCGTCGGCGAGGACCGCGATCTCGGTCGGGCCCGCCTCGGCGTCGATGCCGATCTTGCCGGTGAAGAAGCGCTTGGCGGCGGCGACCCAGATGTTGCCGGGGCCGGTCACCATGTTGGCGGGGGCGCAGGACTCGGTGCCGTAGGCGAACATCGCGACGGCGGTGGCGCCGCCGGCCGCGTACACCTCGTCCACGCCGAGCAGTGCGCAGGCGGCGAGGATCGTCGGGTGCGGGAGACCGCCGAATTCGGCCTGCGCGGGCGAGGCGAGCGCGACGGACTCGACCCCGGCCTCCTGCGCGGGCACCACGTTCATGATCACGGAGGAGGGGTAGACCGAGCGTCCGCCGGGCGCGTAGAGCCCGACCCGGTCGACGGGCACCCACTTCTCGGTCACGGTGCCGCCGGGCACGACCTGGATGGTGTGGTCGGTGCGACGCTGGGCGCGGTGGACCATGCGGGCCCGGCGGATGGACTCCTCCAGGGCGGCGCGCACGGCCGGGTCGAGGGCCTCCAGCGCGTCGGTGAGCGCCTGAGCCGGGACACGGACGGATTCCAGCCGTACTCCGTCGAACCTCTCGGCGAAGTCGATCAGGGCCGCGTCGCCACGATGATGCACGGCCTCGCAGATCGGACGCACCTTCTCCAGGGCGGCCGAGACGTCGAAGTCGGCTCGGGGCAGCAGGTCGCGCAGGGCGGGGCCCTCGGGGAGGGCGTCGCCGCGCAGATCGATTCGGGAGATCACAGTCCCAATTCTCTCAGACCGGCGCAGCCCGCCGTCCGCGCGTATCAGTGGCTGATACGACTCGTGGGACAACGGAGGGTACAGAGCGTGGCCGGAACGTCGTCACGCGGTGTGTTGCGGAGGTCACCGGGCGGGCATCAGCGGCGTACGGGTGGCCGAGGACGAAGAGGGGGCCGCTGTGACCGATGGGTCCGGACAGGGCACCGGAGGCCTGCCGGAGGACCTGACCCCCGCCGAGGCGGGCATGTGGCAGGCGTTCCGTGACGGCAGTCTGTACGACCTGACCTGCGGGGACGCCGCCGTGGACGATCCGCACGGCGACTACTTGTGGGGTCCGGGGCGCAGTGTGCGGGCGCGGATCGTGTCCTGGCTGCTGCTGGACGGGCCGCCCGCGCTCGCGGGCCGGGTGTCCGCGCTGAAGCTGTGCGGGGTGCGGATCACCGGCACGCTGGAGGTGGCGGGCGGCACGATCACGCCGTACGTGGAGCTGCGCGGCTGCCGTTTCGACGACGAGGTCCGGATGCCGGAGGCGCACTTCACGACGCTGCGTCTGGTGGACTGCGCGGTGCCGCGCCTGGAGGCGGCCCGGGTGCACACCGAGGGCGACCTCCATCTGCCGCGCTGCCGCTTCCGCGAGGGCCTGCGGCTGACCGACGCCCAGATCGGCACCGATCTGCTGCTCAACCAGGCGGTCGCGCACCGGGACCGCAGCGGGCGCTCCCTCGCGGGGGACGGCATCAGCGTGGGCCAGGACCTCCAGGCGGAGATGCTGGAGTCCTACGGCGAGCTGAGCCTGCGCGGCGCGACGGTCGGCGTGTCGCTGAGCCTGCGCGGGGCCCGGCTGGTCAACCCGTACGCGCGGCGCGCGCTGAACGCCCCGCAGCTCACGGTGGGCCGCACGCTGTACATGACGCCGGCCGGGGTCGGCAGCCCGCTGCTGAGCGGGACCACGCCCGCGCGCGGGACCCGGGTGCAGCCCTTCGAGTGCCGGGGCGGGGTGCGCCTGGACGACGGCCGGTTCGGGGACGCGGTGGACCTGGAGCGCGCCCGGTTCGTGCTCGGCGACGACCAGGAGGTGTCGCTTCGCCGGGTGCAGACGCCCGAGCTGCGCTTTCTCGGGGACCGTCCGCCGCGCGGGCGCGTGGTGCTCTCCGGCGCCAGGATCGTGAACCTGGTGGACCACGCGGGGAGCTGGCCGGAGCCGGGCAACCTCCAGATGGGCGGGTTCGCGTACGAGAACCTGGTGCCGAGGGGACCTTTCCCGCTGACCCGGCGCCTGGACTGGGTGGCGGCGGCGACCGCCGAGTACCACCCGGAGCCGTACGAGCGGCTGGCGGCGGTGCTGCGGGCGGCCGGGGAGGACGAGGACGCCCGCGAGGTGCTGCTGGCCAAGCAGCGCAGGCGCCGCGAGACGCTGCCGCTCGCGGCCAAGCTCTGGGGGTACGCGCAGGACTGGGCGGTGGCGTACGGCTACCGGCCGGGGCGGGCGGCGGTGTGGATGGCGGTGCTGTGGGCGGCGGGCACGCTGGCGTTCCGGCACGCCGGGCACCATCCGATGGACCCGCAGGCGCATCCCGCCTGGAGCCCGGCCCTGTTCACCCTGGATCTGCTGCTGCCGGTGGTGGACCTCGGCATGGCGGGCCAGTGGCGGCTGCGCGGGGGCTGGCCGTGGCTCGCGGCGGCGCTGATCCTGCTGGGCTGGGTACTGGCGACGGCGGTGGCGGCGGGGGCGACGCGGCTGCTGCGCCGGGGGTGAGCGGCGGTGTGGCAGGGGCGGGTGAGACGTACGAGGGGAACAGACATTTCAGTGGGCTCCGGACAAGACCACAGAAGTCACCTTTTTACCGGGTCTTGACCTGACGTGATACAACCTTCCACAACTTGCCCCAACCCTCTGGCGCAGCCGCGACCTGCGGACTTTCAATGGTCGACACCATGGTTCCACTGCCCGCGTTCCTCCGCCCCACCCGGATGACACGACGAGCCGCGCGCCCGGCCGGCCCCGCCCCGGCCGTCGACGACGCCGTCCTCGACGCGCCGGACGACCGCCTCTCCCCCGTGCTCGTCGCCGCCGCGCGCGGTGAGTACGAACCCGCCGCCGCCCTCCTCGCCGCCACCCGCGCCGCGGGGCACTGGGAGGACCGGGACGGCTACGCGCGGCGCCTGGCCGCCTTCGCCCACGCCCGCCCGGAGTGGTTCGACGCCTGGCGCGCGGCCGCCCCCGACGACCCCGGCGCGCTGCTCGTGGCCGCCCAGCTCGCGGTGGACCGCGTCTGGCACTCCCCCGCCCGGGCCGAGCTGCTGCGCGCGGTGAGCCCGCTGATCACAGCGGCCGCCCGCGCCGACGACCGCGACCCGGTGCCCTGGCGGATCGCGCTGGACCACGCGCGCGGCTCGAAGGCGGGACACCGCTACTTCGAGGAGCTGTGGGAGGCGGCCGTACGCCGTGCCCCGCACCACTACGGCTGCCATGTGGCCGCGCTGCGCTATCTCGGCACCTTCTGGCACGGCTCGCACGGCGAGTGCTTCGACTTCGCCGAGCGGGCCGCGCAGGACGCGCCCGCGGACTCGCTCGTGCAGGCGCTGCCCGCGCGGGCCGCCTTCGGCTATCTGACGGACCTGTGCGGCCCCGAGGTGGGCAGGGTCCGGCTCGACGAGGCCGCCGACCGCGCGGCTGACCTCTCCGGGCGCCTCCCGGCGGCCGACCCCTGGCCGGCCGAGGTCCGCAACAAGCTGCTTTACGTGCTGCTGCGCCTGGAGCGCTGGGACGACGCCCGCGGCCAGGCCGGTCTGATCGGCCCGTACGCCACCTCCTTCCCCTGGACGCTGGTCTCCGACGACCCGCTCGGGCACTTCCTGCGGGTGCGCGAGGCGCTGCTCACGGGGGGTTCTGGCACCGCGCTCGCGGGGCTGATCCCGACACCCCGGCGGCCGGACGGCGGCCGGCGGGGGTCCAGTGGCGGCCATGACCATTAGGCTGGGGCGTCGTGACCACCGCCCGCCTGCCTCTCTTCCCGCTGAACACGGTGCTGTTCCCGGGTCTCGTGCTGCCGCTGACCGTCTTCGAGGAGCGGTATCGCGCCATGATGCGCGAGCTGCTGAAGACCCCGGAGGAGGAGCCGCGCCGGTTCGTGGTCGCCGCCATCCGGGACGGCCACGAGGTGGCGCCGAGCGCCCCGGGGCTGCCCGATCCGACCGCGCTGCCCGACCAGGGCCCGGCCGCGGGCTTCGGCCCCGACCCGCTCAAGGCGGTGCACCGGATCGGCTGCGTGGCGGACGCGGCGACCATAAGGGAGCGGGAGAACGGCACCTTCGAGGTGCTGGCGACCGGAACCCGGCGGGTGCGGCTGCTGTCGGTGGACACCACGGGTGCCTTCCTCACCGTCGAGGTCGAGGAGCTGACCGAGGAGCCCGGTGACGAGGCGGGCGCGCTCGCGGAAGGCGTCCTCGACTCCTTCCGGCGCTACCAGAAGCGGCTGGCGGGCGCCGCCGAGCACTCCCTGTCCGACGCGGAGCTGCCCGACGACCCGGCCGTGGCGTCCTACCTGGTCGCGGCGGCCATGGTCCTGGACACCCCGACCAAGCAGCGGCTCCTCCAGGCCCCGGACACCGCCTCCCGGCTGCGCGACGAGCTGAAACTCCTTCGCTCGGAGACCGCCATCATCCGTAGCCTGCCGTCACTGCCCGCGTTCGAACTGACCCGGGCGCGCACCAGCCTGAACTGACCCGAACCGAGGCCGACACCCCCGATGGCGAAGAAGTCCAAGAAGCAGCAGTCCGGCGGAACCCCGGCGACGGTGGCGCTCACCGCGGCGGGCGTGGAGCACACGGTCCACGCCTACGACCACGACCCGTCCCACCCCTCCTACGGCGAGGAGGCGGCCGAGGCGATGGGCGCCTCCCCCGAGCGCGTCTTCAAGACGCTGGTGGCCGAGGTGGACGGCGCTCTGACGGTGGCCGTGGTCCCCGTCTCCGGCTCCCTCGACCTCAAGGCGCTGGCGTCGGCGGTGGGCGGCAAGCGGGCCGCGATGGCCGACCCTGTCCTCGCGGAGCGGACGACGGGCTATGTCCGGGGCGGCATCTCCCCGCTGGGCCAGCGCAAGCGCCTGCCCACGGTCCTGGACGCCTCGGCCGAGGACCACACCACGATCTGCGTCTCGGCGGGCCGCCGGGGCCTGGAGGTGGAGCTGGCGCCCAAGGCGCTGGCGGGGCTGACCTCGGCGGTGCTGGCGCCGATCGCCCGCGCGTAGGGCCCGGGACATGCCCGAGGGCCCCGGCTCCGGGGCCCTCGGTACGCGCTCGGCCATCTGCCGCGGCTGGTCATCTGACGGGGTTGGCCATCTGCCGCGGTCGGCCTAATGTCGCGGCGGCGGGCCGTACTCGCCCGGGACGTAGTCCTCGTGCTCCTCCGGGTCACGCGGCCCGAAGAGCGCCGTCAGCCCCAGATGGACCAGGAGCGCGGCGAACGGCCAGGCCAGCAGCGCACCCTTGGCACCCAGGCGCAGGGGCGCCGCGAAGGTGACCCCGGCGCCGACCGCCTTCGCGCGGGCGATGACGTCCTGCGCGGGTCCGAGCCACACCCCGAGCCGCCAGGCCAGCAGCGATGCCAGCAGCCCGCCGACCCCGAGACCGACCGCGAGCGGCACTCCACCGCGCCGGCGCACCAGGAACACGCCGAGCGCGCTGAGGGCGCCGAAGGCGAGGCCCAGCAGGGTGAACGTGCCGTCCACCCCGACCGCCTGCTCGCCCTCGCTGTCCTTGAGGTACACCACCCAACTGTGGTCGGCCGTGTCGCCGACGAGCGGCACGTGCGGGGCGAGCTGCCACCACAGCACGCCGAGCAGCGCCCCGCTCAGCGCCACCAGCGCCGCGATCACGGCGGCCTCCCGCACTTCGGTCTTCATTCCGGGGCCGTCCTGTTCGTACCGTTCCGCGGCCGGCTCGTCGGCGGGCGGTCCCTGCCGGACCGGGTGCGCGGAGTCTTCGTGCGGCGGCGGAGGGGGAGTCAACGGTGCGGTCACCCTGACATCGTGCCAGGTCGTGCTGTGGGCCGCGTCACCGGACGGCGGCCCGGCGATAGGCCCGGGTGGCGACCGCCAGCGAGATCACGCCGACGCCCGCGCACACCCCCAGGTCAGCGAGGACCACGGCCCAGTCGGGGTGCGGGCCGAAGGTGCGGGCGTACGCCTCGACGCCGTAGGTCGAGGGCAGCAGGTCGCGGGCCAGCCGGACGATCTGAGGCATCCGGTCGGCGGGCAGCACGCCGAGCAGCAGCGCCGCGGACATGCCGAGCTGACCGAGGAGGGTGGCGAGTTCGGGGCGCGGGGCGAGCAGTCCGCAGGCGGCGCCGACGCCGGAGAGCGCGGCACCGGCGAGCGGGATCACCGCCAGCAGCACCCACAGGTTGGACACCGGCAGCCCGAACAGCGCGCAGCCGAACAGCGCGGTGACCAGGGTGCCGGGCACGGTGAAGGAGGCGTACGCGGCCGCCGCGCCCAGCACCACGGCGGCGGGCGGTACCGGCAGGGTGGCGTAGTGGTCGAGGCCGCCGCTCGCGCGCAACTGGCCGAAGTACTGCGAGAGCAGGTTCAGGGCCACGTAGGCGACGACCAGCACGGAGGAACCGGCCACCACCGACCACGCCTCGGGGCCGCCGTCGACGACCCCGCGCATCATCACGGCGATGCCGACGGACTGGAAGACGGCCACGAACAGCAGCGGGATGCGCGCCACCCGGGCGCGGGAGAGCTGGGCGCGGTAGACGGCGGCCAGCGACGGCCCGAACTGCGCGGGCGGGCCCAGTTCGACCGCGCGCCGGGCCTGCCCGGGCACGGTCCGCACGGCACCGTCGGCGACCTCCGCGGGTACGACACTCACGACGAGCTGCTCCTCTTCCCGACGGCGGCGGGGGCGCCGTCTCCCAGGGACCACGGCGTCCACGGGGACCATACGGACGCGGCGGATTCCGCGCTCATCCCTTCACCAGCCCCTGCCGGGCCGCGCCGCCGAGCGCGAGGTAGACGTCCTCGAGGCTCGGGGTGGCGAGGGTGAAGTCGTCCAGCGCGGCGAACGCGGCGCCGCCGGTGACGGTAGCGACGGCGGCCCGCGCCTCCTCGGGGGCGAGCCGCAGCGTCCAGCGGCGGCCGGACTCGGTGGCCCGCTTCCGCAGGGCGGCGACCTCGGGCACCTCCAGGGGCGCCCGCTCCCGCCACACCAGCTCGACGCGCACCTCGCCGGAGACGCGCTCCTTGAGCCCGGCCGGGGTGTCACAGGCGATCACCCGGCCGCGGTCGAGGACGGCGACCCGGTCGAGGACGGTCTCGGCCTCGATGACGTTGTGGGTGACGAGCAGCACGGTCGTGCCGCGCTCGGCGCGCCGGCGGTCCACGGCGCTCCACACCGCACGCCGGGCCACCGGGTCCATGCCGGTGGTGGGCTCGTCCAGGACGAGCAGCGGGCGGTCCCCGACGAGCGCGGCGGCCACGCAGGCGAGCCGCCGCTGTCCGCCGGACAGCTTGGTCAGCGGGCGCCCGGCGAGGGGGCCGAGTTCCAGCTCGTCCAGGACGGCGTCGCGCTCCACGCGCGCCCGCCGGGCGTCCAGGCCGCGCAGCCGCGCGGTGGTCTCGACGGCGAGGGCGACGGTCAGCTCGTCCAGGGCGGAGGACTCCTGGCCGAGGTAGGCGAGGATGCGGGCGGCCCGCTCGGGGTGGCGCACGATGTCGTGGCCGAGGATCTCGACGCTGCCGGAGTCGGGGCGCAGCAGCCCGGTGAGCTGGCGGACGAGGGTGGACTTGCCCGCGCCGTTCGGCCCGAGAAGGCCGAAGACCTCGCCGCCGCGCACCTGGAGGTCCACCTGGTCGGTGGCCCGGACCTCGGGCGTACCGGGGGCTTGGCGCCGTCCCTTGACGGGCGGGTAGGTCTTGCTGAGCCCGCGCACGCGTACGGCCTCGTCGTACCGAAGTGCCTGTCCCGCGCGCGTACTCACAAGGGAGGAGCGTACGGGGTGCGGGCCCTTTACTCGTCTTTGGGGCACCTCATCTCGGCATCCGCCGGTTCCGCCCCGGCAGGGTCCCGGTTCAGTCCCCGCTCACTCGGCGGCCGGGGTGTCGGCGGCCGCCGCGGGGACGTCGAACTCCCGCCAGAAGCCCGCCCGGATGGCGTAACGGTCGTGCTCGTCGATCTGGTCGTCCTTGTGGGCGAGCAGGCCGAAGCGGGCGGCGTAGCGCAGCAGCTCGCCGTCGATGCGGTGCGGGATGCGCGGGTACATCGCGGACAGCCGGTGCAGATGGCCCTGGTCACCGAGCCGGGACATCCAGCGGCGGGCGAAGACCTGGCCGACCTCGTAGGGGTCGCCGCCGACGGTGGTGATGTCCTCCTCGCGGTCCGCCCAGCGCTGCTCGGCGGTGGTGAGCTGCGCGAGCGTCGGCATGGAGGCGACCTCGGGCGGCTCGGCGGGGGTGCCGGGCCGGTCCACCCAGCCCTTGTCGGAGGACCAGCGCAGGGTGGCGCTGGAGGGGTGCTGCCCGGCGTGCGGGGCGGCCGTGCCGGGTGCGCGCAGCGCGGCGAGGTCCTTGGGGGTGGGGACGCCTTTGGCGGCGCTGGGGCGCTCCTCGGTGCCGTTGCGGGCCGGGCCCGTCGCCGGGTGGGGGTGCGCGGTCTCCTCGTCGGCGCGTTCCCCGGCGGGGGCGAGCGCGGACTCGGGCAGCGGGGCGGAGAGGATCGCGGCGATGTCGGGGCGGGGCGGGGGCGGGGTGGCGCAGACGGCGGTGAGTTCCTTGGCGCGCACGGCCTGGATGATCCAGGCCCGGTCGAGGACGCGCCGTTCGTCGGCCTCGGCGACCAGGTCCTCGGACTGGTTGTAGTCGCCGTCGGCCGCCTGGACGGCCCACAGGTGGACGGCGACGCCGTGCTCCTTGGCGGCCATCATGCCGGGCAGCAGATCGCCGTCGCCGGTGACCAGGACGATGTCGGAACAGGCGCGGTTGCGGGCCAGCTCGGTCAGCTCGGCGTGCATGGCCGCGTCGACGCCCTTCTGCGCCCAGCGCCCGTCGGTACGGGTCAGGGCGCCGAGCCGGACGGTGACGCGGGGCATCACCCGCAGTCTGCGGTGCTCGGGCTGCGGCACCCGGTCGGGGGCGCCGTCGAACCAGTAGATGCGCAGCAGGGGGCGACCGGTCTCGGCCTCGGCGCGCTCGCGCAGGGCGTGGATGAGCGCGGGGTGGTCGACGGTGATCCGGGACCGCGAGGGCTCACCGGCGAGGAGGCTGGCGGCGGCACCCAGCAGATACCCGGCGTCCACCAGGACGATGCAGCGGTCCACGCGACTCACCCTCTTCCCCGGAGGTTTTGCTTCGGACTTCCTTCGAGTCTGCCCGACCGCCCGGGCGTTAACGGCCCGAACTCGATCTTCGGCGTGGCGTTTCCGGCGCCGGCGCCCCCACCACCCCTGTCACAGACGGTAATTATCCGACATGCGATTGATGTCAGCGTATGTGAATCTGATGTCGGCCCTGGCCCCTAGACCCCCTTCAGGAGGCAGATCCCCATGGCCAAGAACAAGAACCGCAAGCAGACCGGCCCGAAGAACCGCTCGTCCCAGGCCGAGCAGGCCCCGGAGAACTCGCAGCGGCAGGCCGCCGAGGCGCACGAGTCCGCCGCGCAGGGCACGGGCGGCGCCTCGGACTACGCCCGCAAGCAGAACAAGCGCTTCGGACACAACTGAGTGCTTTGAGAGGGCGTATGCGCCCGGCGAGCACATGAAGAAGGGGCGCACTCCCGCGGGGTGCGCCCCTTTTCACTGCTGCTTTTTCACTTCCGTACCCGGTGCGTTCAGCCCGCCAGGCAGGACGGGCCGAGCAGCACCTTGAGGTCGCCGTAGAGCGCCGGGTCGGGCTTGACCCGGTGCCGGTCCAGGCGCAGGACCGTGGTCTTGTGCGGGCCCTGGAGCTTGATCCGGACCTCGCTGTCGCCCTTGTGGTGGCTGAGGATCTCGCCGAGACGGCTGACCATGGGCGGGGTGACGCGGGTGGCCGGGATGGTGAGGATCACCGGCGCGTTGGTGCCCGCGTTGGACAGGTCGGGCACCTGGAGTTCCATGGCGACCAGCCGGGGCACGTCCTCGCGCTTGTCGAGCCGGCCCTTGACGAACACCACGGCGTCCTCGACGAGTTGGGTCGAGACGAGCTGGTAGGTCGCCGGGAAGAACATGCACTCGATGGAGCCCGCGAGGTCCTCCACGGTGGCGATCGCCCAGGCGTTGCCCTGCTTGGTCATCTTGCGCTGGAGGCCGGAGATGATGCCGCCGATGGTCACCACGGCGCCGTCGGAGTGCTCACCGCCGGTCAACTGCGAGATGCCCGCGTCCGCCTTGTCGGAGAGCACGTGCTCCAGGCCGAAGAGCGGGTGGTCGGAGACGTAGAGACCGAGCATCTCCCGCTCCTGGGCGAGGAGATAGGTCTTGTCCCACTCCTCGTCGGTGAACTGGACGTCGAGCCCGAAGCCGGGTTCGTCGCCCGTCTCCTCGCCCATGCCGCCGAAGAGGTCGAACTGCCCCTCGGCCTCCTTGCGCTTGACCGCGACCACGTTGTCGATCATCGGCTCGTACTGCGCGGTGAGGCCCTTGCGGGTGTGGTTCATGGAGTCGAAGGCGCCGGCCTTGATCAGCGACTCGGTGGTGCGCTTGTTGCAGGCGACCGCCTCGACCTTGTCGAGGTAGTCGGGGAAGGAGAGGTACTTCCCCTTGGTCTTGCGGCCCCGGATGATCGCCTCGACCACGTTGGTGCCGACGTTGCGCACCGCGGAGAGGCCGAAGAGGATCACGTCGTCGCCCTGGGCGGCGAAGTTGGACTCCGACTCGTTGACGTTCGGCGGGAGCACCTTGATGCCCATGCGGCGGCACTCGTTGAGGTAGACCGCCGACTTGTCCTTGTCGTCCTTGACGGAGGTCAGCAGTCCGGCCATGTACTCGGCCGGGTAGTTGGCCTTGAGATAGGCGGTCCAGTAGGACACCAGGCCGTACGCGGCGGAGTGCGCCTTGTTGAACGCGTATCCGGCGAACGGCACCAGCACGTCCCACAGCGCCTGGATCGCCTCGTCGCTGAAGCCCTTGTCGCGGGCGCCCTTCTGGAACAGGACGAAGTTCTTCGCCAGTTCCTCGGGCTTCTTCTTGCCCATCACGCGGCGGAGGATGTCGGCCTCGCCGAGCGAGTAGCCCGCGATGATCTGGGCGGCCTTCTGCACCTGCTCCTGGTAGACGATCAGGCCGTAGGTGACGTCCAGGACCTCCTTGAGCGGCTCCTCCAGCTCGGGGTGGATCGGCGTGATGTCCTGCTGCCCGTTCTTGCGCAGGGCGTAGTTGGTGTGGGAGTTCATGCCCATCGGGCCCGGCCGGTACAGGGCCGACACGGCGGAGATGTCTTCGAAGTTGTCCGGCTTCATCAGGCGCAGCAGCGAGCGCATGGGGCCGCCGTCGAACTGGAAGACGCCGAGGGTGTCGCCGCGCTGGAGCAGTTCGAAGGTCTTCGGGTCGTCGAGCGGGAGGCTCAGGAGATCGATGTCGATCCCCTTGTTGGCCTTCACCATCTTGACGGCGTCGTCCATGATCGTGAGGTTGCGCAGGCCCAGGAAGTCCATCTTCAGCAGGCCGAGCGACTCACAGCTCGGGTAGTCCCACTGCGTGATGGTCACACCGTCGGTGTGCCGCACCCAGACCGGGACGTGCTCGGTGATGGTCTCGCTGGACATGATCACGCCGGCGGCGTGCACACCCATCTGCCGGACCAGACCCTCCACACCGCGCGCGGTGTCGATGACCTTCTTCACGTCCGGCTCGTTCTCGTACATCCCCCGGACCTCGCCCGCCTCCGAGTAGCGGGGGTGGCTCGGGTCGGTGATGCCGGAGAGCGGGATGCCCTTGCCGAGGACGTCGGCGGGCATCGCCTTGGTGATGCGGTCGCCCATGGCGTACGGGTAGCCGAGGACGCGCGCGGAGTCCTTGATCGCGTTCTTGGCCTTGATGGTGCCGTAGGTGCCGATCATGGCGACCTTGTCGGCCCCGTACTTCTCGGTCACGTACCGGATCACCTCGACGCGCCTGCGCTCGTCGAAGTCGATGTCGACGTCGGGCATCGAGATGCGCTCGGGGTTGAGGAACCGCTCGAAGATCAGGCCGTGCGGGATCGGGTCGAGGTCGGTGATGCCCATGGCGTAGGCGACGATCGAACCGGCCGCGGAGCCTCGGCCGGGGCCGACCGCGATGCCGTTGTTCTTGGCCCACATGATGAAGTCGGCGACGACGAGGAAGTAGCCGGGGAAGCCCATCGAGATGATGACGTCCATCTCGTACTCGGCCTGCTTCTGCCGGTCCTCGGGGACACCGCCGGGGAAGCGGCGCTCCATGCCGCGGCGGACCTCCTCCTTGAACCAGGTGACCTCGGTGTAACCCTCGGGGATGTCGAACTTGGGCATGAGGTTCTTCGCCTCGAACATGCCCGTGGTGTCGACCATCTCGGCCACCAGGAGGGTGTTGGCGCAGCCCTCCTGCCAGGCGTCCGAGGAGTCGATGGCGTACATCTCGTCCGTGGACTTGAGGTAGTAGCCGGTGCCGTCGAACTTGAAGCGGTCGGGGTCGGAGAGGTTCTTGCCGGTCTGGATGCACAGCAGGGCGTCGTGGGCGGTCGCCTCGTGCGCGTACGTGTAGTGCGAGTCGTTGGTGACCAGCGGCGGGATGCCGAGCTTCTTGCCGATCTCCAGGAGGCCGTCGCGGACCCGGTGCTCGATGTCGATGCCGTGGTCCATCAGCTCCAGGAAGTACCGGTCCTTGCCGAAGATGTCCTGGTAGTCGGAGGCGGCCTTGAGTGCCTCGTCGAACTGACCGAGCCGCAGGCGGGTCTGCACCTCGCCGGAGGGGCAGCCGGTGGAGGCCACGATCCCCTCGGACCACTTGGAGATGGTCTCCTTGTCCATCCGGGGCCACTTCTGCAGCCAGCCCTCGGCGTACGCGTCGGAGGACAGCCGGAAGATGTTGTGCAGACCGGTCTTGTTCACCGCCCACATCGTCTTGTGGGTGTAACCGCCCGAGCCGGAGACGTCGTCCCGCTTCTGGTGCGGCTGGCCCCACTGGATCTTGCGCTTGTTGCGCCGGGACTCGGGGGCGACATACGCCTCGATGCCGATGATCGGGGTGATTCCGGCCTTCTTCGCGGTGTGGAAGAAGTCGTACGCCCCGTGGAGGTTGCCGTGGTCGGACATGGCGATGTGTGTCATGCCCATCTCATTGCAGGCGTTGAACATGTCCTTGAGCCGCGCGGCACCGTCCAGCAGCGAGTACTGGGTGTGGACGTGCAGGTGCGTGAAGGGCGGCTTCGACACGGTTTCGGCCTCCGGATGAACAAGAAGGGGACAGCGAGGAAGTCTATGCCCCGGCACTGACACTCACGGGCTCCGTCCACGTACCTTCGTCGGGAACCGGGCACTCCCGCGCCGCGTCGCCCGTTGGAGACGGGGGAAGCGCGCCGCGGCCGCTCCCGTCTTTTTCACACGCACCGCACCAGCACCAGGAGGCACCCCGCGATGTCGGTTCCCCAGCTCAGCGACGAGCAGCGCGGCGAGGAGATCCTCGCCGTCTTCGACACCGCCTTCGGCCGGCTCCTGGCCGCCGACCCGGCCGCGTTCCGGGTGAAGTTCCGCAAGATGGCCGCGAGCGCCTTCGCGTTCTACCGGGGCACCGCCTGCCTCTTCTACCACGACCTGGATGCCGAGAAGCGGGGCGGCCCGTACCTGGACGAGCGCACCTCGCGCGTGTGGATGCACGGCGATCTGCACGCCGAGAACTTCGGCACGTACATGGACTCCAACGGCCGCCTGGTCTTCAACGTCAACGACTTCGACGAGGCGTACGTCGGCCCCTTCACCTGGGACCTCAAGCGCTTCGCCGCCTCCATCGCGCTGATCGGGTACGCGAAGGCGCTCAGCGACGAGCAGATCACCGAGCTGGTCACGGTCTACGCGGCCGCCTACCGCGAGCGCGTCCACGCGCTGGCCACCGGCGCCAAGGACGACGAGGTGCCGCCGTTCACCCTGGACACCGCGGAGGGTCCGCTCCTGGACGCGCTGCGTGACGCCCGCTCGCTGACCCGGTTCGGGCTCCTGGAGTCGATGACCGAGATCCGCGACTTCGAGCGCCGCTTCGCGCCGGGCGGCGGCTCCATCGAGCTGGACGCCGCCACCCGGTACAAGGTCCTGGCCGCCTTCGACGGCTACCTGGAGACGCTGCCGGAGAGCAGCCTGGTCCGCCCGGAGTCGTACCGGGTGAAGGACGTCGTGGGCCGCCGGGGCGTCGGCATCGGCTCGGCCGGGCTGCCGTCGTACAACGTCCTCCTGGAGGGCGCCACCGACGCCCTGGAGAACGATGTGGTGATCTACATCAAGCAGGCCCAGACCCCGGCTGTCTCCCGGCACATCACCGACCCGGCGATCCGTGACTACTTCCAGCACGAGGGCCACCGCACGGTGATCTCCCAGCGCGCCCTCCAGGCGCACGCCGACCCGTGGCTCGGCTGGACCGAGCTGGACGGCGCGGGCCAGCTCGTCGCCGAGATCTCGCCGTACGCGGTCGACCTGGACTGGGGCGACATCGACGACCCGGAGGAGATCGCGACCGTCGTCGCCGACCTCGGCAGGGCCACGGCCACCATGCACGCGGCCGCCGACGACCAGTCCGGCGAGTCGCTGGTGCCGTTCTCCACCGAGCGCGCCATCGACGCGGCCCTCGCGGCCGACGAGGAGAGCTTCGCGCCGCTGCTGGTGGACTTCGCCCACAGCTACGGCGCCCGTGCCCGCGCCGACCACCAGATCTTCCTCGACCTGTTCCGCAACGGCCGGATTCCGGGGCTGTGACCTTCCCGGCTCCCCCGGGACCTTTGAGGTTCCCTTCACCGCGTACGTGACAGACTCTCCTCTCACCATGGACATATCCGGGACTCAGCTCAGGGCCGTGCGCGCGGCGCTGTTCACGGCCTTCACCGTGACGCTCGCCGCCGCGTCGCACGTCCTGCTGTCCCGGACCCCGCTGCCGCCGGTGACCGTGCTCGCGGTCGCCTGCGGGGTGTTCCTCGCGGCGTACGCGCTGGCGGGCCGCGAGCGCGGCTTCGGCCGCATCGCGGCCCTCCTGGTCCCGCTGGAGCTGGCGGCGGACACGGTCTTCACCACCGGGCAGCACGCCTGCTACGGCCGCGCGGGCGGCCCGGTCGCGGGCCCGCTGCACTCCCTCGGCCTCGACCTGCTGTGCCGGGGCGGAGCGGTGGGCACCCCGCTGACCCGGCTTTCCGGGGTGCCCGCGCGGGCCGCCGTACCGCTCGCCCACCCGGCCCCGGCGACCGCCTGGCTGCTGCTCGCCGCGCATGTCGCGGTGGGGCTGCTGGCGGCAGCCTGGCTGCGCCGGGGCGAGCGGGCGCTGGCCGCGCTGCTGCGCGCGGTGGCCGCGACCACGTTCCGTCCGCTGCTGCTCGCGGTGGCCGCCGTGACGGTCCGCCCGGCCCCGGCCCGCCGTCTCCCGCGCCCCCGGCCGCGCCCGGCTCGCGCGCGCGGTCTGCTTCTCTCGCACTCCCTGGGACGACGCGGCCCTCCGTGCCCGCCCGCCCTCGCCTGCCCCTGAGGGGCGGCGCCGAGCAGGACTCGGCTGCCCACACGTATCCCCGCGTACCTGTGCCCTGAGCACGTCGTGTGCGCGTCCCCTATGGAGATCACCACCATGAGCAACCGGAACACCCAGGCAGCGAAGACGGCGGCCCGCGAGCGGCTGCGCCAGGAGCGCGAGCGCGAGGCCAAGCGGGCCAAGGTCAAGCGGCAGGTCGTCGTCGGCGTCTCGGCGATAGCCGTCCTGGCCGCGGCGGGCGGCATAGGCTACGCCGTCGTCCAGGCCAACAAGCCGAGCGCCTGGGAGGCGGCCAAGACCGCCAAGGTCGTCGCGCCGGCCAACACCTCGGGCAAGGACGGCACCACGGTCGTCATCGGCAAGGACAGCGCCAAGAAGACCCTCAAGATCTACGAGGACCCGCGCTGCCCGGTGTGCGCCGAGTTCGAGCAGAAGGTCGGCACGACCGTCAAGAAGGACATCGACGACGGCACGTTCAAGTTCCAGTACGTCGGCGCCACCTTCATCGACGGCCACGACAACGGCGAGGGCTCCAAGAACGCGCTGAGCGCGCTCGGCGCCGCGCTGAACGTCAGCCCCGAGGCGTTCCTCCAGTACAAGTCCGCGCTGTACTCGGCGAAGTGGCACCCGGACGAGACGACCGACAAGTTCAAGGACGACGCCTACCTCATCAAGGTCGCCGACACCGTCCCGGCGCTGAAGAACAACGCCGGGTTCCAGAACGCGGTGAAGAAGGGCACGTACGACGCCTGGGCGATGCGCATGTCGAAGACCTTCGACGACAACAAGGACGGCGTGAGCGGCACTCCGGGCTTCGTCATGGACGGCAAGCAGCTCAACAACGGCAGTCCCCTGCTGACGGTGGCCGACTTCGACCGGGTGGTGGGCGCGGCTCTCAAGGGCTGATCCCCTTCACCGGGTGAAGAGCGGGCGAACTTTCGAAGTTCGCCCGCTCTTTCGCTTACCGATCAGTAGCCTGATCGGCCGTGACCAGACCATCGAGACCTCTCGCGGCCGCCCAGGCCCTCAACTCCCTTGCGCCCAGCCGCCGCAGCGTCGTCAAGGCCGCTGCCGCCACTGCCGCGCTCGCCGGGCCGCTCGCCGCCGCGCTCCCCGCGCGCGCCGCCACCGCCGCCCCCGTCTTCGCACACGGCGTGGCCTCCGGGGACCCGCTGCCCGACGGGGTGCTGCTGTGGACCCGGGTGACGCCCACGCCCGAGGCGCTGCCCGGCTCCGGTGTCGGCCCCGACACCGAGGTGAGCTGGACCGTCGCCCGGGACAAGGCGCTCACCTCGGTCGTCGCCTCCGGCTCGACCACCGCGACGGCCGCCGCCGACCACACCGTGAAGGCCGACATCCGGGGCCTGGAGCCCGCCACCGACTACTGGTTCCGCTTCTCCTCCGGCGGCACCGACTCCCCCGTGGCCCGCACCCGGACCGCCCCGGCCGCCGACGCGAACGTCGCCGGTCTGCGCTTCGGCGTGGTCTCCTGCGCCAACTGGGAGGCCGGCTACTTCAGCGCCTACCGCCACCTCGCGGCCCGCGGCGACCTGGACGCCTGGCTGCACCTCGGCGACTACATCTACGAGTACGGCAGCGGCGACTACGGCACCCGCGACAAGGTCGTCCGCCCGCACGCCCCCACGCACGAGATCCTCACCCTGGCCGACTACCGCGTCCGGCACGCGAAGTACAAGACGGACCCCGACCTCCAGGCGCTGCATCTGACGGCGCCGGTCGTGGCGATCTGGGACGACCACGAGTTCGCGGACAACGCCTGGTCGGGCGGCGCGACCAACCACACCGAGGGAGCGGAGGGCACTTGGTCGGCGCGTCAGGCCGCCGCCAAGCAGGCGTACTTCGAGTGGATGCCGGTCCGTCCGGCCGTCGCGGGCACCACCTACCGCAGGCTGCGCTTCGGCAGGCTGGCCGACCTCTCCCTGCTCGACCTGCGCTCCTTCCGCTCCCAGCAGGCGTCCACCGCGAGCGGCGCCGTGGACGACCCCGACCGTACGATCACCGGTCGCGCCCAGCTGGACTGGCTGAAGGCGGGGCTCAAGGCGTCGGACACCAAGTGGCGGCTGGTCGGCAACTCGGTGATGATCTCGCCGTTCTCGGTCGGCTCGCTCTCCGCCGATCTGCTCAAGCCGCTGGCCAAGCTGCTCGGCCTGCCGCAGGAGGGCATCGCCCTCAACACCGACCAGTGGGACGGCTACACCGACGACCGCCGCGAACTCCTCGCCCACCTGCGGACCAACGCCATCGGCAACACCGTCTTCCTGACCGGTGACATCCACATGGCGTGGGCCAACGACGTGCCCTACGACGCGGGCACCTATCCGCTCTCCGCTTCCGCCGCGACCGAGTTCGTGGTCACCTCGCTCACCTCGGACAACCTCGACGACATCGTGAAGGTCCCCGAGGGCACGGTCTCGGCCGTCGCCGCGCCGGTCATCCAGGCCGCCAACCGGCACGTCCACTGGGTCGACACCGACCGCCACGGCTACGGCGTCCTGGACATCACCGCCGACCGGGCGCAGATGGACTACTACGTCGTCTCCGACCGCGCGAACCCCGACGCGACCTCGGCGTGGGCACGTTCGTACCGCACCCGCAGCGGCACGCAGAAGGTCGAGCGGACCTACGACCCGGTGTAGCGGCCCGTCGCGGCGGGTCGCGCCGGGTCGCGAGGAAACCGGCACCGGCGGACAACCGGGAGGACGATCTCTGCATCTGAGGGGGTAGGTGACACTTCGTCACATGACCACGATGGGAGACACATGGCCACCCCCCAAGGTGCCTTGAAGAAGACCGCCACTCTCGCGGCCGCCATGGCCGTAGCCGGGTTCGCCTTCGCCGGCCAGGCGCAGGAGGCCTCGGCGGCACCGGCGTACGTCAATCTGACGGTGCTGGACCAGCAGGGCGCGCCCGTATACGCCCAGCCGACCAGTTCCTCCACGCGGTACCGCGTGGAGCGGGCCGGGGCGACTCTGCGCATCCAGTGCTCGACCACCAAGACGCCCTCGGGCGCCCGGTGGTTCAGGATCTACGACTCCCAGCCGACGGCCTGGGTCTACTCCGGGCACTTCGAGTCGCTGGTCCACCCGCCCAAGGAGTGCTTCCCCGGCTGAGCAACCGCCCCGGCGAGTTCCGGGGCGCCTTGAGCCGCCGGGTCGTGTCCGCGAAGTGGCGTCGTCTGCCCGCGAGCCAGGCGGGACTTTGCGGACACGGCCCAGGGGCCCGCGAAGACCGGGGAGACGCCCCCTAGAGGCTGTCGAGGAAGCCGAGTGCCACCCGCCAGGTGGCCTCGGTGGCCTCGGCGTCGTAGTCCGGGGTGTCCTGGAACATGTAGAGGTGGCCGGCGCCGGGGTAGCGGTAGACCTCGACGTCGGCACCCGCGCGGCCCATCTGGAGGTACCAGGCGCTCAGCCAGTCGTCCGTCTCGAACGGGTCCGGCTCCGCCACGTGCAGCTGCACCGGGAGTTCGTCCACCTGCGCGGACGGCGCGATGTCCGAGGTGCCCTGGAGGAGCAGCAGCCCGCGTGCCTTCTCGTCGCCGAGGGCCAGTGTCTGGGCGACGGAGGCGCCGAACGAGAATCCGGCGTAGACCAGGCCCCGCTCGGAGTAGGGTGCCGCCGCGAGCACCGCCCGCTTCAGCAGCTCGTCCTTGCCGGTCTCCTCCTTGAACTCCATGCCCTCCTCGAACGTGTCGAAGGTGCGCCCCTCGAAGAGGTCCGGCGTCCACACCTCGTGGCCGGCCGCGCGCAGCCGGTCGGCGGCGTCGCGCACCTCGGGGGTGAGCCCGAGGACGGAGTGAAAGAGCATGATGTTCATGGCCCCATGGTGCCAGCCGGGTTCCCGAACCCCGGACCGGCACGGCCTCCTACCCACCAGGTGAGCGAACACGCAGGTTCATCACGGCCTCTCGCGGTTAGGCGCACCGGATGGAGAACGACATCCGTCCCCTGATCGTGCTCGGCGGCTCGGTCGTGCTCACCGTACTGATCGGCTGGGGCACCGACGTGCTGCTGCGCAAGGCCGACGAACAACACGGCGAGACCCCGCTGTGGGGTCTGCTGCGCCGCTGCCGCATCCCCTATCAACTGGTGCTGCTGGTCGCGCTGCTGAGAGGTTCCTTCGACCAGGTGCCCTCGCTCCGGGACCACCGCGTGGGCATCGGCCAGACGCTGACCCTGGTGCTGATCGGCTCGACCGCGTGGCTCGTGATCGGCATCGCGGCGGCCGTCGTCGAGACCTCGTACAGCCGCTACGCCCGCGCCCACCGCGACCCGGCGAGGGTGCGCCGGGTGCGCACCCAGGTGACGCTCATCATGCGGGTGGTGTCGGCGATCGTCGGGGTGGTCGCGGTGGCCGCCATGCTCCTGACGTTCCCGGAGATGCGCGCCGCCGGTGCCTCGCTGCTGGCCTCGGCCGGTGTGCTCGGCATCGTCGCCGGTGTGGCCGCGCAGGCCACGCTGGCCAACATGTTCGCCGGGCTCCAGATCGCCTTCGGCGACATGGTGCGCATCGGGGACACGGTCGTCGTGGACGGCGAGTGGGGCACCGTGGAGGAGATCACCCTGACCTTCCTGACCGTGCGGACCTGGGACGAGCGCCGGATCACCATGCCGGTCTCGTACTTCACCTCCAACCCGTTCGAGAACTGGTCGCGCGGCACCCCGCAGATGACCGGCACCGTCTTCTGGCAGCTCGACCACAGCGCGCCGATCGAGGCGATGCGCGAGCGGCTGCGGGACATCCTGCGCGCCTGCCCGGCCTGGGACGGCCGCGCCCACAGCCTGGTGGTGACGGACACGGCCCCGAACACCATCGAGGTGCGCGCCCTGGTGACCGCGAAGGACGCGGACGACATCTGGACGGTGCGGGTCGCGGTCCGCGAGCAGATGATCGCCTGGCTGCGCACCGAGCACCCCTACGCCCTCCCCCGCGTCAACACCTCCGAAGCCGTGCCCGCCCCGGACCAGATCCCGTCCCCGGACCGCAAGACCCTGCGCCGCGCCTACGAGTTCCCGCGCACCGGACGCGGCTAGGGACCCCGTCCAGAGCCCCCGTCGCGACCGGGTGCCGGGGTGCCGGATCAGCGCAGGCTGCGCACGTCCAGGTGCCTGAGCACCCGGTCGACGACCTCCGGGTCGGCGCCCGGTTCGCTGCGCGCGGCCAGCACCTCGTGGCGGGCCGCGCTCATCATCTCCGCCTGGATCTTGCGCACCCGCTTCAGCCGCCGCGCCCGCTGCTTGTGGGCCTCGCGGCGCTCCTCCTCGCCCATGTCGGGGCTGATCCGGATGCCGATGTCGAAGGCGCGCCGCAGCATCTGCTCGGAGAGTTCCTCGGGCAGGTCCTCGACCTGTTCGATCTCCCGCAGCCGGCGCCGCGCCGCCTTGGTCGCGCGTACCGCCAGCTCCGTCTCGAACTCCTTCTCCCGCTCGGAGTCCGCCCGCACCCCGAGCCTGCGCACGAGCCAGGGCAGGGTGAGTCCCTGGAGCACCAGGGTGGCGATGATCACCCCGAAGGCGATGAAGATGATGACGTCCCGGTCCGGGAAGGGTGCACCGGCCCTGGTGTTCAGCGGGATGGCGAGGGCCAGCGCCACGGAGGCCACCCCGCGCATCCCGGCCCACCACATCACGACGGTCTCGCGCCAGCCGACCGGGATGTCCTCGTCGTAGTCGCGCCGGGCGTGCAGCCTCTTGGTCAGCCAGGTCGCGGGCAGCAGCCACAGCAGCCGCACGAGGACCACGGTGGCCGTGACGGCCGCCGCCCAGCCGAGCAGCTCGCCCCAGCGGCCGGAGGCGGTGCGGATCGCGTTGTGCAGTTCGAGGCCGATCAGCCCGAAGGCCACCCCGGTCACGAGCGTGTCGATGATGTCCCAGAAGGTGTGCCCGGCGAGCCGGGTCATGACGTCGTCGGCGTCGGTGGCGTACTCGGCGAGGAAGAGCGCGGTGGTGAGCACCGCGAGCACCCCGGAGCCGTGCAGCCCCTCGGCGAGCACGTAGGAGGCGTACGGCACCAGCAGGGTGAGCCCGATCTGGAGGGTGGCATCGCCGAGCAGGTCCATCAGCTTGTTGGCGCCCCAGCCGAGGACCAGTCCGACGACGACGGCGACCACGGCGGACAGCACCAGGTCGAGCCCGGCGCCCCAGGGCGAGAACTCCCCGCTCACGGCGGCGGCGATGGCCACGTGATAGAGCACGATCGCCGTGACGTCGTTGAAGAGACCCTCGCCCTCCAGGATCGACACCAGGCGGCGGGGCAGCCCGAGCTGGCCGGCGACGGCGGTCGCCGCCACCGGGTCGGGCGGGGCGATCAGCGCGCCGAGCGCGACGGCGGCGGCGACCGGCAGCCCGGGCACGATCGCGTGGGCCACGGCCGCCACGCACACCGTGGTCACGAAGACCAGCGCGACGGCGAGCAGGAAGATCGGACGTTTGTTGGCCGTGAACTGCCGCCAGGAGGTGCGGCGTACGGCGGCGTAGAGCAGCGGGGGCAGCAGCGCGGGGAGGATGAGGTCCGGCGGGATGTCGACGTTCGGCACGAAGTCGAGCACCGCGAGAATCCCGCCGAACACCGTCATCAGCACCGGCGCCGGCAGCCCGAACCACTCCCCCACCGGGACGCTCACCAGGGCCGCGAGCAACATCACGAACAGCAGGGCCAACTGATCCACGTCGAGCGCTCCGGTAGTCCGCGATCACACCGCAAAGCTCAAGACTGCCACGCCGCCCGGCCGGAGCCGGGGTCCGACCCGGTGGGCGGGGCGACGGCTACAGGGCGCGGCGCATCGCCCGGTGCGGGATTCCGGCGTCGGGGAACTCCGGGCCGTACTGCGTGTATCCGAGGCGCTCGTAGAAGCCGAGGGCGTGGGTCTGGGCGTGCAGATCCACGGCGGTCAGACCGAGCGCGCGGGCCGCGTCCTCCACGGCGCGCACCAGGGCCGCGCCGACGCCGAGTCCGCGCGCGGCGCGGGTGACGGCCAGCCGTCCGAGCGAGCCCACCGAGGCGTCCGCGCCGGTGTGCGCGGTGGCCGCCGCGCCGTGCAGCAGGCGTCCGGCGCCGAGCGGGGTGCCGTCGGCGCCGAGCGCGAGCACGTGCACGGCGTCCGCGTCATGGGCGTCGTACTCGATGTCCTCGGGGACGCCCTGTTCGACGACGAAGACCTCCTTGCGGACCGCGAAGCACGCCTCGCGGTCGGCCGGTCCGTCCGCGACCCGGACCGTGTACGGCGCGCTCACGCGTAGGTCTCCTCCCGCACCAGGTCGAGGGCCCGCTGCAGGTCCTCGGGGTACTCGCTCTCGAACTCGACCCACTGGCCGTCCGCCGGGTGCTCGAAGCCGAGCCGGACCGCGTGCAGCCACTGGCGCTCCAGCTTGAGGCGCTTGGCGAGCGTGGGGTCGGCGCCGTAGGTCAGGTCGCCGACGCAGGGGTGGCGGTGGGCGGCCATGTGGACGCGGATCTGGTGGGTGCGGCCGGTCTCCAGCTTCACGTCCAGCAGGGAGGCGGCGCGGAATGCCTCCATGAGGTCGTAGTGGGTCACCGAGGGCTTGCCCTCGGCGGTGACCGCCCACTTGTAGTCGTGCTGGGGGTGGCGGCCGATGGGGGCGTCGATCGTGCCGCTCGTGGGGTCGGGGTGGCCCTGGACCAGCGTGTGGTAGCGCTTGTCGACCGTGCGCTCCTTGAACTGGCGCTTGAGCGAGGTGTACGCCCGCTCCGACTTGGCGACCACCATCAGGCCGGAGGTGCCCACGTCGAGCCGGTGCACGATGCCCTGGCGCTCGGCGGCGCCGGAGGTGGAGATCCGGTACCCGGCGGCGGCGAGACCGCCGATGACGGTGGTGCCGGTCCAGCCGGGCGAGGGGTGCGCGGCCACGCCGACCGGCTTGACGATGACGACGACGTCGTCGTCGTCGTACACGATCTCCATGCCCTCGACGGGCTCCGCGACGATCTGGACGGGGGCGGGCGCCTGCGGCATCTCGACCTCCAGCCAGGCACCGCCGTGCACCCGCTCGGACTTGCCGACCACGGCGCCGTCGACCTGGACCTTGCCGGCCGCGGCCAGCTCCGCCGCCTTGGTGCGGGAGAAGCCGAACATCCGGGAGATGGCGGCGTCGACACGCTCGCCTTCCAGGCCGTCGGGCACGGGCAGGGTTCGGATCTCGGGAATCGTGCTCACCCGTCGAGTATGCCGGACGGGTGGGAGGGCACCGAACGAGCCTGTGGAAAACCGGGGCGGGCCCCTGGCGTCAGTCCTTGTGGACGGTGCCGTCCGGGTCCAGGCCGCGGAAGGACAGCAGCACGATCAGGATGCCGCCGCACACGATCGCCGAGTCGGCCAGGTTGAACACCGCGAAGCCCTTGGGCGCGATGAAGTCGACGACCTCGCCCTCGAAGATGCCGGGGGCCCGGAAGATGCGGTCGGTGAGATTGCCGAGGGCACCGCCGAGCAGCAGGCCGAGCGCGATGGCCCAGGGGGTGCTGTACAGCTTGCGGGCCAGCCGGATGATCACACCGATGACGACCGCCGCGATCACGGTGAAGATGATCGTGAAGGCGGCGCCGAAGCCGAAGGCGGCACCGGGGTTGCGGATGGCGTGCAGCTCGAGGAGGTCGCCGATCAACTGGATCGGGGCGTGGTGCTCCAGCTTGGCGACGACGAGCAGCTTGCTGCCCAGGTCGAGGGCGTAGGCGAAGGCGGCCACCGCGAACAGCACGGCGATCCGGCGCCCGCGCCCGGTCCGCCGGGCGGTGTCCTGTCCGTCCGCACCGGGCCCGGCGGGCGCGGCGGCGGCCTCGGGCCGCTCGCCGCCGTCTTCCGGGGTGTCCGGCGTACCGATGATGCGCTCCGCCTCTGCCACGTGAGTCCCTCAACCTAGGTGCCTGACTGACGACGAGACTACGGCACGCCCCGGCGTACGCCCTCGCTCAGGAGCGCCGTTCCTGCTTCTGCTTGCACTCCACGCACAGGGTGGCCCTCGGGAACGCCTGCATCCGCGCCTTGCCGATGGGATTGCCGCAGCTCTCGCAGAGACCGTAGGTGCCCGCGTCCAGCCGCTCCAGGGCGCGTTCGGTCTGGGTGAGCATCTCGCGCGCGTTGGCGGCGAGCGCCATCTCGTGCTCGCGCGTGATGTTCTTGGTGCCCGTGTCGGCCTCGTCGTCGCCCGCGCCGTCCGCGCTGTCGCGCATCAGGCCGGCGAGGGCGGCCGCGGAGGAGTCGATCTCGTCGCGGAGCCGGTCGGCGTCGCCGGTCAGCTCCGCGCGCGCCTCGTCGACCTCCTCCGGCGTCCAGGGGTCCTCCCCCGGGCGTACCGCCAGCTCGCCGGGTCCGGCGGCGGGCCGCGCCTTGGGTACGGCGGTCTGCTCCGCCGTGGCCGTGCCAGGAGTCTTCTTCGCAACCACCCTCGTGGCTCCCGTCTGCCCGGCGGCACGCGCCGCACTGGTTTTCTTGGCCGTGGTCTTCTTGGCGGCGGGCTTCTTCGCCGCCGTCTTGCCGACCGCCTTCTCGGCCGTCTTCTTCTTCCCCGCCGCACCGGCGGTCTTCCCGGTGGCCTTCGCGGCCGTGGTGCCCCCGGGGGGCGCCGCCTCGGTGGCTGTCGCCATGGCGGCCGTCTTCTCAGCAGTCACCGTCTCGCCGCCCGTCCTCTTGTGGCCCGTCGTGGTCTTCCTGGCAGTGGTGCGCTTTGGAGTACTGGTCTTCTCACCGGCGTCTGCCCGCTTCTTCGCGGATTTCCTCGCCGGAGCCTTCTTCGCGGCAGCTTCCTTGGTGGAGGTCTGCTCGGTGGCCGCCTTCCTGCCGGTGGCCTTGTCGGTGGCGGATCTCTTCGCCGAAGCCTGCCGCGCCGGGGCCTGCTCCACAGGGGTCTGGTCGACGGGAGCCTTCCCGGCAGCCGTCTTCCGCGCGGCCGCCGCGTCGCCGGCCGTTTTCCCTGTGCCCGTCTTCCCGGGCTTCTGCCGGGAGACCTTCTCCCCGGCTCTCGCCCCGGAGGCGTCCTTCCCGGCGGCTTTCTCACCGGCCGCCTTCTTCGTGGCCGCCTTCTTCGTGGACGCCTTCTTCGCCGTCCCGCCGCCTCCCGCGGCCGCCCGCAGACGCCGCCCGTCCTGTCCCGGCGGCCCGACACCGGCAAGGGTTCCCGCTGAGCCACCGGAGGTACCGGCGGTCTTCTTCGCCACCATGGCCGCGGCCCCTTCACATATTGTGATCTTGCACGCGAATCGTGCTGGGACGATAAATCGACTTGAGTCCCGCGGCAACGGGGCACGCCGCCCGATTCGCCCGCCCCGCACCCCCCGCGCAGCAGACCTGCATCCGTTGTGCCCAGCTCGCGTGCGGGTAATCCGCCGGGAGGGCGGCGCCCTGACGCGCGTCCCGGCGGACTGGCCATTCGGGTCACCGCCCCGCTCCCCCGCCCCCGCCGGAAAACCGGTCGGCCGCTGTCCGCCCGGCGCCGTACACTGGGCGGAGCGAGAAGCGTGGATGGGGACGAGTAGCGTCGTCAGCAGCCCAGAGCGAGCCGGGGACGGTGGGAGCCCGGTGGCGAGCGCGATGTGAAGATCACCCCGGAGCCGCCGGAGGAAAGCCCGCAAGGGCGAGTAGAACCGGCTTCGCGACCCCAATGAGGGGGCTCACCACCGGACGGACCCCGGCGGCGAGCCAAGGAGGGTGGTACCGCGGGAGCGCGCCGCACACGGCGTGAACAGGAAGAACGCTCTCGTCCCTCCGACGGAAGGCAGCAAGTTCCGTTGGAGGATGCTCGCAGATGACAGCGCCGACGTACCGCCAGGTGCCCGCTCAGGTCGACCTGCCCGCGCTTGAGCACGCCGTGCTCGACTTCTGGCGCGACCAGAAGATCTTCGCCAAGAGCCTGGAGCAGTCCGAGGGCCGCCCCGAGTGGGTCTTCTACGAGGGCCCGCCCACCGCGAACGGGATGCCCGGCGCCCACCACATCGAGGCCCGCGTCTTCAAGGACGTCTTCCCCCGCTTCCGCACCATGCGCGGCTACCACGTCGGCCGCAAGGCCGGCTGGGACTGCCACGGCCTGCCCGTGGAGCTGGCGGTCGAGAAGGAGCTGGGCTTCTCCGGCAAGCAGGACATCGAGGCGTACGGCATCGCCGAGTTCAACGCCAAGTGCCGCGAGTCGGTGACCCGGCACACCGACGCCTTCGCCGAGCTGACCAACCGCATGGGCTACTGGGTCGACCTCGACGACGCGTACCGCACCATGGACCCCGAGTACATCGAATCGGTGTGGTGGTCGCTCAAGCAGATCTTCGACAAGGGCCTGCTGGTCCAGGACCACCGCGTCGCCCCCTGGTGCCCGCGCTGCGGCACCGGCCTCTCGGACCACGAGCTGGCGCAGGGGTACGAGACGGTCGTGGACCCCTCGGTCTACGTCCGCTTTCCGCTCACCTCCGGCCCGCTGGCCGGCCAGGCGTCCCTGCTGGTGTGGACGACGACCCCGTGGACCCTGGTGTCCAACACCGCGGTCGCCGCGCACCCGGACGTCACCTACGTCGTCGCCACCGACGGCGAGGAGAAGGTCGTCGTCGCCGAGCCCCTGGTCGAGAAGGCCCTCGGCGAGGGCTGGGAGACCACCGGCCAGACCTTCACCGGCGCCGAGATGGAGCGCTGGACCTACCAGCGCCCCTTCGAGCTGGTGGAGTTCCCCGAGCCCGCGCACTTCGTGGTGAACGCGGAGTACGTCACCACCGAGGACGGCACCGGTCTGGTCCACCAGTCCCCCGCCTTCGGTGAGGACGACCTCAAGGTCTGCCGCGCCTACGGCCTGCCCGTCGTCAACCCGGTCCGCCCCGACGGCACCTTCGAGGAGGACGTCCCCCTCGTCGGCGGCGTCTTCTTCAAGAAGGCGGACGAGAAGCTCACCGCGGACCTGGCCGAGCGCGGCCTGCTCTTCCGCCACCTGCCCTACGAGCACAGCTACCCGCACTGCTGGCGCTGCCACACCGCGCTGCTGTACTACGCCCAGCCGTCCTGGTACATCCGCACCACCGCCGTCAAGGACCGGATGATCGCGGAGAACGAGAAGACCAACTGGTACCCGGAGACGGTCAAGCACGGCCGCTTCGGCGACTGGCTGAGCAACAACATCGACTGGGCGCTCTCCCGCAACCGCTACTGGGGCACCCCGCTGCCCATCTGGCGCTGCGACAACGACCACCTGACCGTGGTCGGCTCCCGCGCCGAGCTGAGCGAGCTGACCGGCACCGACCAGTCCTCCCTCGACCCGCACCGTCCGTTCATCGACGACGTGACCTTCCCCTGCCCCGAGTGCGGCGACACGGCCACGCGCGTGCCGGAGGTCATCGACGCCTGGTACGACTCGGGTTCGATGCCGTTCGCGCAGTGGGGCTACCCGTACAAGAACAAGGAGCTGTTCGAGAGCCGGTACCCGGCCCAGTTCATCTCCGAGGCGATCGACCAGACCCGCGGCTGGTTCTACACGCTGATGGCCATCGGCACGCTGGTCTTCGACGAGTCGTCGTACGAGAACGTGGTCTGCCTCGGCCACATCCTCGCCGAGGACGGCCGCAAGATGTCCAAGCACCTGGGCAACATCCTGCAGCCGATCCCGCTGATGGACCAGCACGGCGCGGACGCGGTGCGCTGGTTCATGGCGGCCGGCGGTTCCCCGTGGGCGGCCCGCCGGGTCGGCCACGGAACCATCCAGGAGGTCGTCCGCAAGACCCTGCTGACGTACTGGAACACGGTCGCCTTCCAGGCGCTGTACGCCCGCACCTCCGGCTGGGCGCCGAGCGAGGCGGACCCGGCCCCGGCCGACCGTCCGGTCCTCGACCGCTGGCTGCTGTCCGAACTCCACGCGCTCACCGACCAGGTGACCCAGGCGCTCGAGGCGTACGACACCCAGCGCGCGGGCAAGCTGCTCTCCGCGTTCGTGGACGACCTGTCCAACTGGTACGTGCGCCGCTCGCGCCGCCGGTTCTGGCAGGGCGACAAGGCCGCGCTGCGCACGCTGCACGAGGTGCTGGAGACCGTCACCAGGCTGATGGCCCCGATCACCCCGTTCATCACCGAGCGGGTGTGGCAGGACCTGGTCGTGCCGGTGACCCCGGGCGCGCCGGAGTCCGTGCACCTGTCCTCCTGGCCGGAGGCGGACCTCGGCGCGATCGACCCGGAGCTGTCGCGGCAGATGGTCCTGGTGCGCCGCCTCGTGGAGCTGGGTCGCGCCACGCGTGCGGAGTCGGGCGTCAAGACGCGTCAGCCGCTCTCGCGCGCCCTGGTCGGTGCGGCGGGCTTCGACGCGCTGGACCCGGAGCTGCACACGCAGATCACCGAGGAGCTGAACGTGGCCGCGCTGGCCTCGCTCTCCGAGGTGGGCGGCTCGCTGGTGGACACCACGGCCAAGGCGAACTTCCGTGCGCTGGGCAAGCGGTTCGGCAAGCGGGTGCAGGACGTGGCGAAGGCGGTCGCCGCCGCCGACGCCGCCGCGCTGTCGCTCGCGCTGCGCGAGGGCAACGCGTCGGTGGAGCTGGACGGCGAGGTCGTCACGCTCGCCCCGGACGAGGTGATCATCACCGAGACCCCGCGCGAGGGCTGGTCGGTGGCGTCCGACTCCGGCGCCACGGTGGCGCTGGACCTGGAGATCACCGAGGAGCTGCGCCGGGCGGGACTCGCCCGTGACGCGATCCGGCTGATCCAGGAGGCCCGCAAGAACAGCGGCCTGGACGTGGCGGACCGTATCGTCCTGCGCTGGAGCGCCACGGACCCGGCGGTGGCCGCCGCCCTCTCCGAGCACTCCGGTCTCATCGCGGAGGAGGTCCTCGCGACGGACTTCGCCGAGGGCGAGGCGGACGAGACGTACGGCTCCGCCTTCACGGACGAGGGTCTGTCGCTGACGTTCCGCCTGCGCAAGGCGTAGGCCTCCGGCGGTTCCGACGGCGGCTGTCCTGCGGCATCTTGCTGCGGGCAGCCGCCGTTGCCGTGTCCGGCGGGAGCGGTTCGTGCCGCGGTCTTCGGCGAGCGGTTCGTTCTGCCCTGCCCGGTGCGTGTCGACCCGCGGGCCTTCCCGGATCGGTCGCGCAGTTCCCCGCGCCCCTGGGGGTGCGGTGGCCGCCGTCCGCACGCCCTGCGGCCCTCGGCAGGAACGGTTCGTTCTGCCCTGTCCGGTGCGCGTCGACCCGCGGGCCGTTCTCGGTCGGTCGCGCAGTTCCCCGCCCCTGGGGGTGCGCATCGGGGCGGCTGGGAACAACTGTCGTCCGAAGCCGTCAACTCGCGTAAAACAGGGCGGGCCCCGGACCGAAGTCCGGGGCCCGCCCTGAACGCTGCCGACGCCTATGGCGTACTACTGGCCATGCGCGGCCGTCAGTTGTCGTCCTCGTCGATCAGGAACCCACGCATCGGCGAGGGCGCCTGGCCCATCGGGCCGGGGCCCTGGGGCCGGACCGGAGCCATCGGCTGGGTCATGGCCGGCGTCATCTGCTGCTGGCCGCCGTACGACGGGGCCGCCGGGGAGGGCGGACCGCCCATGCCCTGGTTGCCGCCGAAGGACGGGGCGCTCGCGCCGGCCGGTGCCATCGAGGGCGCCGGGGACGGCGGCAGGGACGCGGCGGCCGGGGTGCGCGGCGGGGCCAGCGAGTCGTCCGCCTGGGTCTCCAACTGACGGAGCTGGGACTCCAGGTAGGACTTCAGGCGCGTGCGGTACTCGCGCTCGAAGCCTCGCAGGTCCTCGACCTTGCGCTCCAGCGTGGCGCGCGCGGACTCCAGGGAGCCCATGGCGACACGGTGCTTCTCCTGCGCGTCCCGCTCCAGGGCGTCGGCCTTGGCACGGGCGTCGCGCTCCAGACCCTCGGCGCGGCTGCGGGCCTCGCCAACGATCTTGTTGGCCTCGGAACGGGCCTCCGCGATCGCCTGGTCGGCGGTCTGCTGGGCCAGCGAGAGGACACGCGCGGCGCTGTCGCCGCCGGGGCCACCCTGACCGGGCAGACCGGGGCCGCCCATCGGGGGACCGCCCATGGGGCCGCCCATCTGCTGCGGCATGGGCGGCTGACCGCCCATCGGACCCTGACCCATCGGGCCCTGGCCCATCTGGCCCGGACCCTGACCCATCGGACCCTGCCCCATCGGGCCGGGACCCTGCCCCATCGGACCCTGGCCCATCTGGCCCGGACCCTGGCCCATCGGGCCGGGGCCCTGCGGGCCGCCCTGACCGCCGGGGCCGGCGGGCAACTGCGGGGCGCCGCTGGGCAACTGGGGCGGACCACCCATGGGGCCACCCATCTGCTGCTGCGGCGGGCCCGATATGCCGGCGGGCACCGGAGCGCCGGGTCCTCGCATACCGCCCTGCTGCATACCACCCTGCTGCATGCCGCCTTGCTGCATGCCACCCTGCTGCTGGTCCTGCTGGTCCGGGCCCTTGCGCATGTTCTGCTGGTTCTGCGCGGCGGCCCGCGTGGCAGCGGCCAGCTTGGCGCGCAGGTCCTCGTTCTCGCGGAGCAGACGGGTCAGTTCGGCTTCGACCTCGTCGAGGAAGGCATCGACCTCGTCCTCGTCATAGCCTTCTCGGAGGCGGACGGTCGTGAACTGCTTGTTCCGCACGTCCTCGGGGGTCAACGGCATCTCTTCACCTCAACGTAGTCATCGGCAGTCGGCAAGACCGTATCGTCCACCCTCATCGCGCGAAGCTCCCCGCCACCGAGATGAGAATCCAGACGATGATCATCAGTACGAAGAAGGACAGGTCGAGTGCCACGCCCCCGAGACGCAACGGCGGGATGAACCGCCGCAGCAGCTTCAACGGTGGATCGGTGACAGTGTAGGTGGCCTCCAGTACGACCACCATCGCCTTGCCGGGTTGCCACGAGCGGGCGAACTGGAAGACATAGTCCATGACCAGCCGGAAGATCAGCACGACGAGGAAGACCATCAGCGCGATGTAGATCACCTGCGCGAACACGCTCATGGCTGCGCTTCCCTCTCCCCTGTGCCGTGCATCTTCCCGGTGGTGCTTCTCAGCTCTGGTTGAAGAACCCGCCCTCTGCGATGCGGGCCTTGTCCTCCGCCGTGACATCGACGTTAGCAGGAGACAACAGGAAGACCTTCTGCGTCACCCGTTCGATACTGCCGTGAAGTCCAAACACCAAACCTGCGGCGAAGTCGACAAGTCGCTTCGCGTCAGTGTCGTCCATCTCCGTGAGATTCATGATCACCGGGGTGCCCTCACGGAAGTGTTCCCCGATGGTACGGGCCTCGTTGTAGGTCCGGGGATGCAGGGTGGTGATCCGGTACGGCTCTCGTTCCGAGACGACCTTGGGCATGATCACCGGCGCGTTCTTCTCCAGGGAGTGACGTTCTTGTGTGATGGACGCCACGGGCGCGATCCGCGCCGGACGCCCCGAATCCGCAGTCGGCGCCACGGAGTGCGAGACCGGCTCGCGCGGTGCCGGCGGCTGCACCACTCGCACAGATTCATCCCTTTGGGGTGAATGTGCGCTGTGCGGCTGGTGTGACGGTTCGTGCCGTCGGTGGTCCCGCTCGGGCTCCGGGTCCAGTTCGGGCTCGAAGTCGTCGTCGGGGTCGAATCCCCGGCCGTCGTACCCATCGTCCTCCACGAGGCCGAGGTAGACCGCCATCTTGCGCATCGCGCCGGCCATGCTCTGAGTCCTCCGCTCTGTGGTGGATCGGCTGACGACTGCCAAGTGCCCGCGATCCACGTGGCCTTCGTACCGCTTTCGGCGGCATTGACCATATTTTCTGCTGTGGTCCGACTTCTTCGCGACGTTACCCGAGGCGGGGGCGGACTCCGAGTACCGCGCTGCCGACGCGCACATGTGTCGCCCCGGCCGCAACGGCCTGCTCGAGGTCCGCACTCATCCCTGCCGACACCATGGTTGCAGCCGGATGAGCTCGGCGCAGGTCCGTCGACAAATCCACGAGCCGTTCGAACGCCGCCTGTTCGCGTCCCGCGTACTCGCCGGTGAGCGGGGCGACGGTCATCAGTCCGTCGAGTCGCAGCCCGGGCGCGTCGGCGACGAGACCGGCCAACTCTTCGATTCCGGCGGGCGCGACCCCGCCGCGCTCACCCCGGCCGCTCGCTCCGGCGTCGAGTGCGACCTGGAGCAGACAGCCCACCTCGCGCCCGGCCCGCACCGCCTCCCGCGAGAGCGCGGCGACGAGCCGGTCCCGGTCGACCGACTGCACGAAATCGGCATAACCGACCACGGATCGCACCTTGTTGGTCTGCAATTGACCGATGAAGTGCCATTCCAGGGGCAGATCCGCGCAGGCGGCAGCCTTCGGAGCCGCGTCCTGGTCGCGGTTCTCGCCGACCTGACGCACGCCCAGTTCCGAGAGGATCCGCACGTCGCTCGCCGGGTACGTCTTGGTGACCACGATCAGGGTCACCTCGTCACGGGGACGCCCCGCCGCCGCGCACGCGGCAGCGATGCGTTCCTCCACCTTCGCCAGATTTCGGGCGAGTTCGGTCTTACGGTCCGTCATGTCCACTCAGTCCAGCCACACATACGCGGCGAGCCGCCCGGTGGTGCGGTCGCGCCGGTAGGAGAAGTGATCCCCCGACTCCAGTGTGCACACCGGGGATTGCGCCCGGTCGCACACCCCGAGCCGGGCGAGCTGCGCGTGCACTCCGGCGCTCACGTCGACGGCCGGAGTGCCCCAGCTCGTCACCGCGTGCGCCGCCGGCTCGGTCTCGGCGACCTCGGCGCGCAGCGCTTCGGGCACCTCGTAACAACGGCCGCACACACAGGGGCCGGTGCGAGCGACGATCCGGCCCGGCTCGGCGCCGAGTCCGGTCATGGCGCGGATCGCCGCGGGGACGACTCCGGCGACCACGCCGGGGCGTCCGGCGTGCGCGGCCGCGACCACACCCGCGACCGGGTCGGCGAGCAGCACCGGCACGCAGTCGGCGGTGAGCACGGCGAGGGCGAGTCCGCGCCGGGTGGTGACGATCGCGTCCACCTCGGGAACGGGACGCTCCCCCCAGGGTTCGTCCACGACGGCCACGTCGGCGCCGTGCACCTGGTTCATCCAGACCACCGACGCCGGGTCAAGTCCCAGCGACTTCGCGGCCAGTTCACGGTTGGCCCGTACGGCGCCGGGGTCGTCGCCGACCGCGCCGCCGAGGTTGAGCTCCTCATACGGAGCGGCGCTCACCCCGCCCCACCTGTCGGTGAAGGCGAAGTGCGCGCCGCTCACGCTTTCGCGCTGTCCTATCACTTCAGGAAGTCCGGCACATCCAGCTCGACGATGTCCTCGTAGGACCGGGACTGGGGCACCGGCGGGGCCACCGGGACCTCGACCACCGGCTCGGGCGCCGGCTCCGGCTCCTCCTTCGGCGTCACACTGCCGAGCGAGCCGAACGAGGGCCGGGACTCGGTCTGCTGACGGGGCGGAGTCGGCTGCTCCTCGCGGCGCTGGGCCGGAGAGCCGGAGGACGAGGCCGAGCCGAGCACGTTGTCCCGGCGGGCCGGGGGCTGGCCCCCGTCGAAGCCGGCCGCGATCACGGTGACCCGTACCTCGTCGCCGAGGGCGTCGTCGATGACCGCGCCGAAGATGATGTTGGCCTCCGGGTGGGCGGCCTCGCTGACCAGCTGGGCGGCCTCGTTGATCTCGAAGAGGCCGAGGTCGGAGCCGCCGGAGATGGAGAGCAGGACGCCCCGGGCGCCGTCGATGGACGCCTCCAGGAGCGGCGAGGAGATCGCCATCTCGGCCGCGGCCACCGCACGGTCGTCGCCGCGGGCCGAGCCGATGCCCATGAGGGCCGAACCGGCCTCTGACATGACCGACTTGACGTCGGCGAAGTCGAGGTTGATCAGACCGGGGGTGGTGATGAGGTCGGTGATGCCCTGAACACCGGAGAGCAGGACCTGGTCGGCCGACTTGAAGGCG
The DNA here is from genome assembly GCF_053600675.1 of Streptomyces sp. NPDC005004. Classification (NCBI taxonomy): domain Bacteria; kingdom Bacillati; phylum Actinomycetota; class Actinomycetes; order Kitasatosporales; family Streptomycetaceae; genus Streptomyces; species Streptomyces sp. NPDC005004. The sequence goes on along the minus strand of NZ_JBSGAH010000011.1, from coordinate 109,982 downwards.
TCCAGGACCGAGACCTGACGGTCCGAGATGGACAGCAGCCGGTCGTTGGGGATCACGATGAGGGTGTCCACCTCTTCGCGAAGCTCCGCGATGCCGTCCTCGGCCTGGTTGGCGCGGCGCCGTCCCTCGAAGGTGAACGGGCGCGTGACCACGCCGATGGTGAGGGCGCCGAGCGAGCGCGCGATGTTGGCCACGACGGGGGCGCCGCCGGTGCCGGTGCCGCCGCCCTCGCCGGCCGTCACGAAGACCATGTCGGCCCCCTTGAGGACCTCCTCGATCTCCTCGCGGTGGTCCTCGGCGGCCTTGCGGCCGACGGCCGGGTTGGCTCCGGCGCCGAGTCCGCGGGTGAGTTCACGGCCGACGTCCAGCTTGACGTCGGCGTCGCTCATCAACAGCGCCTGAGCGTCGGTGTTGATGGCGATGAACTCGACGCCCTTGAGGCCGACCTCGATCATCCGGTTGATGGCATTGACACCACCGCCGCCGACACCGATGACCTTGATGACTGCGAGGTAGTTCTGCGGTGCTGCCACGTCGAAGGCCTCTCGCCTCGAATTACGTTGTCGCGCCGGGCGGTTCCCCGACCGGGACGACGGATGCCGAATTGGGACGGTCCGAACGCCGACCCGAACCCTAACCCTGAAGTTTAGGGTTACCAGTGTGTCTGTTCCCTGGAGTCTTCTGAACAGGACACTAAGTCGACAAGCCGCGCCCGTTCAACGAACACGCCGAACCTCCCGTTTTTCTTTTCACCCTATGTGATCAGCCGTAGCAGTGCCCAACCAGGGTGCTGGCCTGCGCTGATGTACGTCAACTCCCCGCTGACGCAGGGGCGGTGGGCACGCTGACATCGAAGTGCCGGGCGTCGGGAGCTGCTTTCATGAGAGCTGTGAGGGCCCGTGCCTTGGCGGGGCCGCTCTCCGAGCTGCCCCATGCCACCGTGCGGCCGTCCTTCAGCCGCAGCGAGATGGCGTCGTAGGACCGGACTTGGACCGCCCGGGTGTCCTTCCTGACGGGCGCGGGCAGCGCGGCCGCGACGCGTACGGCCTCGCGCGCCAGGCGGTCGGTGCCGAAGCGGCGCAGGCTCGCGGCGCCCGAGTCCTCGCGGGAGACGGTGAGTTCGAGCAGCGGCACCCCGCGCGGTGCCTGCGGCACGGTCGCGAACCGGACACCCTGGGCGTCGACTTCGATGTAGTGCGAGCCCTTGCGGACGAGCAGGGACGGGGTGCGTTCGGTGACCTTCAGGGCGATGCCGTGCGGCCAGGAGCGGTCCGCCTCGACGGTCTCGATCCGGGGCAACTCCCGCCGCAGGCGCGCCTCGATGGCGCCGGTGTCCACCGAGACCAGCGGGGCGCCGACCGGGACGGCGGCGGCCCTGCGGACCTCGGCCGGGGTCAGCACACGGGTGCCGGAGACCGCGACCTGGCGCACCCGCAGCCACTGGGAGCCGTACAACACCCATACGGACCCGGCTCCGAGAAGGACGAGCAGCACCACCAGGGCGATGATCATACGAAGCCGCGGTCGTCGCAGCCCGGGGACGAGCGGCGGGCCGGACACCTCCGGTCGGCGTGCGTCGCGCTCGGCGACGGTGGGTCCGGCCACGCTCACTGTCCCTTCGTTCGACGTTCCTACCGGCCCGCGGCGATCGCCTCGTAGACCATGCCGACGAGGAGGTCGTCGGCGTCGCGGCGGCCGAACTCACCGGCGGCGCGGGACATCTCGTAGAGGCGGTGCGGGTCGGCCAGGACCGGCAGCACGTTCTGCTGGATCCACTCCGGCGTCAGGTCCGCGTCGTCCACGAGGAGTCCGCCGCCCGCCTTGACCACCGGCTGGGCGTTGAGCCGCTGTTCGCCGTTGCCGATGGGCAGCGGGACGTAGGCGGCCGGGAGCCCGACGGCGGAGAGTTCGGCGACGGTCATCGCGCCCGCGCGGCAGAGCATCATGTCGGCCGCGGCGTACGCGAGGTCCATCCGGTCCAGGTAACTTACCGGGAGGTACGGGGGCATCCCCGGCATCTGCTGCACCTGCGGCAGTTCGTTCTTCGGTCCGACCGCGTGCAGGATCTGGATGCCGGCCTGCTGGAGCCAGGGCGCGACCTGCTGGACGACCTCGTTCAGACGCCGGGCGCCCTGCGAGCCGCCGGAGACCAGCAGCGTGGGCAGGTTCGGGCTCAGACCGAAGTAGTGGCGGGCCTCGGGGCGCAGGGCCGCGCGGTCCAGGGTGGCGATGGAGCGGCGCAGCGGGATGCCGATGTAGCGGGCGTCCCGGAGCTTGCTGTCGGGCGTGGAGACGGCCACCCGGGCCGCGTAGCGCGAGCCGATCTTGTTGGCCAGGCCGGGGCGGGCGTTGGCCTCGTGGACCACGATCGGCACGCCGAGGCGCTTGGCGGCCAGGTACGCGGGCAGCGCGACGTAGCCGCCGAAGCCGACCACGGCGTCCGCCTTGGTGCGCTCCAGGATCTGCTCCGTGGCCTTGATCGTGCCGCGCAGCCGGCCCGGGACCGTGATCAGCTCGGGCGTGGGCTTGCGCGGCAGCGGGACCGCCGGGATCAGCGCCAGCTCGTAGCCGCGCTCCGGGACGAGCCGCGTCTCAAGGCCCCGTTCCGTGCCCAGGGCCGTGATCCCCACGGTGGGGTCCTGCCTGCGCAGGGCGTCCGCGAGGGCGAGCGCGGGCTCGATGTGGCCCGCGGTACCCCCGCCGGCGAGTACGACATGCACCGAAATTCACCGCTCTCCGGACGAACGCGCCGCCGAGGCACGCCGTCGCATCGTGTTCCATCTCCGGGGCACCCGCTCGGCACGGGAGCCGCCCGCCCGCTTTCTACCAAAGCGGGGTTGCCGCATCGCAAGCGCCGCTCGCGCAGCGGGATCGTCACGCGCGAAGGCGATCAGCAGCCCGATGGCGAACATGGTCGGCAGCAGGGCGGACCCTCCGTAGGAGAACAGCGGGAGGGGGACACCGGCGATCGGCAGCAGGCCGAGCACCGCACCGATGTTGATCACCGCCTGCGCGGTGATCCAGGTGGTCACGCCTCCCGCGGCGTACCTCACGAAGGGGTCCTCCGTGCGTCCGGCCACGCGGATACCCGCATAGCCTAGAGCGGCGAACAGGGCGAGCACCGACAGCGTCCCCGCCAGACCCAGTTCCTCACCGGTGACGGCGAAGATGAAGTCGGTGTGGGCTTCGGGGAGTTGACCCCATTTCTCCACACTCGCGCCCAGCCCGGAACCGAAGATTCCACCGGAGGCGAGGGCGTAGATCCCGTGCACGGCCTGCCAGCAGTCGGCGCCGCCCGCCTTGGGCTCGGTCGCGCCGATGCAGGCGAGCCGGGCCATCCGGTTGGGGCTGGTCTTGATGAGGATCACACCGATCAGCGCCGCGACCGAGAGCACTCCGGCGAACAGTCTGGTCGGGGCCCCGGCGAGCCAGAGCAGGCCGAACAGGATCGCGGTGAGGATGATCGCGGTGCCCATGTCGCCGCCGAGCATGATCAGCCCGAGCAGCATGAAGGCGACCGGGACCAGCGGGACCAGCATGTGCTTCCACTGGGTCAGCAGCTTCTTGTCCTGCTTGCGGGCGATCAGGTCCGCTCCCCACAGGACGAGGGCGAGCTTGCCGAACTCGCTGGGCTGGATCTGGAAGGAGCCGCCGAGCGAGATCCAGTTCCGGTTGCCGTTGACCGACATCCCTATCCCCGGCACCTGCACCAGCGCCATGGCGAAGACGGCGACGGCGAGGATCGGGTAGGCCAGCGCCCGGTGCAGCCGTACCGGCATCCGGGAGGCGGCGAACAGGAGCACGCCGCCGATGAGGGCGGCGAGGAACTGCTTGCGGAAGAAGAACGAGCCGGGCAGCGAGAGCTGGAGCGCGGTGATCTGGGAGGCCGAGTAGACCATCACCAGGCCGAGCACGGTGATCAGCAGGCTGCCGCCGAGGATCAGGTAGTACGCGGTGAGCGGGCGGTCCCATGCCTTGCGGGCGCGGGTGCGCAGCCGGCGCAGGGGGTTGTCGGGCGCGCTCGGCCGGGGTGCGGGGCGGCGGGCCGCCCGCTGCACGGGCGGCCGTCCGGTACGGCTAGCGGCCATCCACGCCTCCCCTGAGCACCGAACGTCCCACGCGTGCCTCCCAAGTTCCGCCCGGCGGGCGGCCGGGGTCAGGCGCCGAGCTCGCGGACGGCCGCCGCGAACGCGTCACCACGCTGGTTGTAGTTGGTGAACATGTCCATGGAGGCACAGGCCGGGGCCAGCAGGACCGTGTCGCCCGGCCGGGCCAGTCGCTTCGCCTCCGTCACCGCCTGGAGCATCGCCCCAGTGTCGGTCCGGTCGAGGTCCACCACGGGTACTTCCGGGGCGTGTCGCGCGAGGGCCTCGCGGATCAGCGCGCGGTCGGCGCCGATCAGGACTGCCCCCCGCAGCCGCTTCGCGGAGTTGGCCACCAGCTCGTCGAACTCGGCTCCCTTGGCGAGCCCGCCCGCGATCCACACGATGGGCTCGTAGGCGGCCAACGAGGCTTCCGTGGCATGGGTGTTGGTGGCCTTGGAGTCGTCCACGTACGCCACGCCGTCGATGTCGGCGACGTGCTGGATGCGGTGGGCGTCGGGGCGGAAGGCGCGCAGTCCGTCGCGCACCGCCTGGGCCGGCACCCCGAAGGAGCGGGCGAGGGCCGCCGCCGCCAGCGCGTTGGCGATGTTGTGCGGGGCGGGCGGCTCGACGTCGGAGACCTCGGCCAGCTCCTGCGCGTTCTTGTACCGGTTCTCGACGAAGGCACGGTCGATCAGGATGCCGTCCACGACGCCGAGTTGGGAGACGGCCGGCGTGCCGAGGGTGAACCCGACGGCCCGGCAGCCCTCCTCCACATCGGCCTCGCGGACCAGGTCCTCGGTGCGCGGGTCGGCCACGTTGTAGACGCAGGCGACCTTGTTGCCCTCGTAGATACGGCCCTTGTCGGCGGCGTAGGCGTCCATGGAGCCGTGCCAGTCGAGGTGGTCCGGGGCGAGGTTGAGCACCGCTCCGGAGAAGGCGCGCAGGGAGGGCGCCCAGTGGAGCTGGTAGCTGGACAGCTCGACGGCGAGGACGTCGTACTCCTCCTCGCCGAGGACGGCGTCCAGCAGGGAGACGCCGATGTTGCCGACCGCTGCCGTGCGCAGGCCCGCCGCCTTGAGGATGGAGGCGAGCATCTGCACGGTGGTGGTCTTGCCGTTGGTGCCGGTGACGGCGAGCCAGGGGGCCGCGTCGGGGCCCCTCAGGCGCCAGGCCAGCTCCACGTCGCCCCAGATGGGCACGCCCGCCTTCTCGGCCGCCTGGAAGAGCGGCTTGCCGGGCTGCCAGCCGGGGGCGGTGACGATCAGCTCGGTGCCCTCGGGGAGCGTCGCGCCGTCGCCGAGGCGGACGGTGACGCCGAGCGCCTCCAGTTCGGCGGCCTGCGCCCGTGCCCGCTCGTCGTCGCCGTCGTTGACGACCGTGACGATCGCGCCGCGCTCGCGCAGCGCCCTGGCGGCCGGGACGCCCGAGACGCCGAGTCCGGCGACCGTGACGCGCCTGCCCTGGAATTCGCTCTGCCCCGAAGGCACCGAGGTGGTCACTTGTCCGCTGCCCATCCCGCGTAGAAGAGGCCCAGTCCGACGATGACACAGATGCCCTGGATGATCCAGAAACGGACCACCACCAGGACTTCGGACCAGCCCTTGAGTTCGAAGTGGTGCTGGAGCGGTGCCATCCGGAAGACGCGCTTGCCGGTGAGCCGGAAGGAGCCGACCTGGATGACGACCGACATGGTGATGAGGACGAACAGGCCGCCCATGATGGCCACCAGCAGCTCCGTGCGGGAGAGGATGGCCAGGCCGGTGAGGACACCGCCGAGGGCGAGCGAACCGGTGTCACCCATGAAGATCTTCGCCGGCGAGGTGTTCCACCACAGGAAGCCCAGGCAGGAACCCATCAGGGCGGAGGCGACCACCGCGAGGTCGAGCGGATCGCGGACCTCGTAGCAGGCGGCCGGGTTGGTCAGGGTCATCGCGTTGGCGCAGGACTCCTGGAACTGCCAGACGCCGATGAACGTGTAGGCGCCGAAGACCAGGACGGAGGCGCCGGTGGCGAGGCCGTCGAGACCGTCGGTGAGGTTCACGCCGTTCGACATCGCGAGGATCATGAACAGCGCCCAGACCACGAACAGCACCGGGCCGATGTTCCAGCCGAAGTCCGTGATGAACGACAGCTTGGTCGAGGCCGGGGTGTTGCCCCGGTTGTCCGGGAACTGCAGCGCGAGGGCCGCGAAGCCGATGCCGACGATGAGCTGGCCGGCCATCTTCGCCTTGGCCCGCAGACCCAGCGAACGGCGCTTGACGATCTTGATGTAGTCGTCCAGGAAGCCGACCAGGCCCATGCCGAACATCAGGCCGAGGACCAGCAGACCCGAGTACGTCGGGGGCTTGCCGGTGATCACCTTGCTCAGGAAGTAGGCGGCGATCGTGGACAGGATGAAGGCGATGCCGCCCATGGTCGGCGTACCGCGCTTGCTGGCGTGCTCGCGCGGACCGTCGTCACGGATGAACTGGCCGTAACCCTTGCGGGCGAGGAGCTTGATCAGCAGCGGGGTGCCGATCAGCGTCAGGAAGAGGCCGATGACGCCTGAGAACAGGACCTGGTTCATCATCGGGCGGCGACCTCGCCCTCGGTCCCGGCCGAGGCGAGCGTCTGGGCGACGCTCTCCAGACCCACGGAACGGGACGCCTTCACCAGCACGACGTCCCCCGGGCGCAACTCGCTGCGCAACAGGTCGATCGCCGCCTGTGCGTCGGACACGTGCACCGACTCCTCACCCCACGAACCCTCGTTGTATGCGCCCAGTTGCAGCCAGGAGGCTTCGATCCCCCCGACCGCGACGAGCTTGCTGACGTTGAGCCGGACGGCGAGCCGTCCGACCGCGTCGTGCTCGGCGAGCGCCTCGTCCCCCAGCTCGGCCATCTTGCCGAGCACCGCCCACGTGCGGCGCCCCTTGCCCATGGCCGCGAGCGCCCTGAGGGCGGCCCGCATGGACTCGGGGTTGGCGTTGTAGGCGTCGTTGACGATGGTCACGCCGTCCGGGCGCTCGGTGACCTCCATGCGCCAGCGGGAGAGGGAGCCCGCCTCGGAGAGCGCGGTGGCGATCTCGTTCGCGGACATGCCCAGCTCATGGGCGACGGCGGCCGCGGCGAGCGCGTTCGACACGTGATGCTCACCGTACAGGCGCATGGTCACATCGCTTGCACCGGAGGGTGTGTGAAGCCTGAAGGCAGGCTGTCCGCTGTCCGTGAGTCGCACGTTCTCGGCGCGTACGTCCGCTTCGGCCGACTCTCCGAAAAGGACCACCTTCGCGCGGGTACGGGAGGCCATCGCGCGCACCAGCGGGTCGTCGGCGTTGAGGACGGCGACGCCGCCCTCCTCGGCCGGCGGCAGTGCCTCCACCAACTCGCCCTTGGCTTGGGCGATCTGCTCACGGCCGCCGAACTCGCCGATGTGGGCGCTGCCGACGTTGAGCACGAGTCCGACCTTCGGCGGGGTGAGGCCGGTGAGGTAGCGGATGTGCCCGATGCCGCGGGCGCCCATCTCCAGCACGAGGAACTTCGTCTCCTCGGTGGCGGACAGGGCGGTCAGGGGCAGCCCGATCTCGTTGTTGAGCGAGCCGGGCGTGAAGACGGTGGGCGCCTTGCCGCCGAGGACCTGGGCGATGAGGTCCTTGGTGCTGGTCTTGCCGGCCGAGCCGGTCAGCGCGACGAGGGTGGCGCCGAGGCGCTCCACCACGTGGCGGGCGAGGGCGCCGAGGGCGGTCTGCACGTCGTCCACGACGATGGCGGGCACACCGACGGGGCGCGTCGCCAGTACGGCGACGGCGCCCGCCTCGACGACCGCCTCGGCGAAGTCGTGACCGTCGGCCCGCTCACCGCTGAACGCGACGAAGAGGGCGCCGGGCACCACCTCGCGGGAGTCCCGGACGACCGGTCCTGTGACGGTGACGGACGTATCCGGTATGTCGTGTGTCTGCCCGCCGACGACTGCTGCGATCTCGGCGAGGGAGAGGGCGATCACAAGTTCATCCCTGGGTGTTCTGGATAGCTTCGCGGAGCACCTGGCGGTCGTCGAAGGGACGGACCACGCCGGCGATGTCCTGGCCCTGCTCGTGGCCCTTGCCCGCGACCAGCACGGTGTCGCCCGCGGCCGCGCGGCCCACGGCGGCGGCGATGGCCGCGGCACGGTCCTCGAAGAGCAGCACCTCGCCGCGCTCGTGCGCGGGAACGGAGGCGGCGCCTTCGAGCATGGTCGCGAGGATCGCGAGGGGGTCCTCGGAGCGGGGGTTGTCGGAGGTCAGTACGGCGATGTCGGCGTAGCGGGCGGCGGCGGCGCCCATCGGGGCGCGCTTGGTCCTGTCGCGGTCGCCGCCGCAGCCGAGCACGATGTGCAGCCGGCCCTTGGTGACCTTGCGCAGTGCCTTGAGCACCGACTCGACCGCGTCGGTCTTGTGGGCGTAGTCCACGACCGCGAGGTAGGGCTGCCCGGCGTCGACGCGCTCCAGGCGGCCGGGGACGCCGGGCACGGCGGCGATGCCGTCGGCGGCGGTCTGCGGGTCGATCCCGGCCGAGGCGAGGGCGACGAGGGCGGCGAGGGTGTTGGCCACGTTGAAGGGACCGGGCAGCGGCGAGCGGGCGTGCACGCGCTCGCCGTTCGGGCCGATCGCGGTGAACGTCGAGTCCATCGGGCCGATCTGGACGTCCTCGGCACGCCAGTCGGCGTCCGGGTCGCCCTCGGCGGAGAAGGTGACGACCGGGACGCCCGCCTCGCCGACAAGTCTGCGGCCGTACTCGTCGTCGGCGTTGACCACGCCGAATCTGCTGCGCTCGAGCGTGAAGAGCTGAGCCTTCGCCTGGAAGTAGTCCTCCATGTCGGAGTGGAACTCCATGTGTTCCGGGCTCAGGTTGTTGAAGACGGCGATGTCGAAGACGCAGCCGTCCACCCGGCCGAGGACCAGCGCGTGGCTGGAGACCTCCATGGCGACCGCCTCGGTGCCGCGTTCGCGCATGACGGCGAACAGCGCCTGGAGGTCGGTGGCTTCGGGGGTGGTGCGCTCCGACTTGATGCGCTCCTCGCCGATGCGCATCTCGACGGTGCCGATGAGCCCGGTGGCGCGTACGGCCTTGAGGCCGCCCTCGACGAGGTAGGCGGTGGTGGTCTTGCCGGAGGTGCCGGTGATGCCGATCTGGAGCAGCTCGCGGCCCGGGTGTCCGTAGACCGTGGCGGCCAGTTCGCCCATCCGCGCGCGCGGGTCGTCCACGACGAGGACCGGCAGTCCGGTCGCCCCGGCGCGCTCGGCACCGGTGGGGTCGGTGAGTACGGCGACGGCGCCGAGGCTCGCGGCCTGGGTGACGAAGTCGGCGCCGTGCAGGCGGGCGCCGGGCAGTGCGGCGTAGACGTCACCGGGGCGGACGGCGCGCGAGTCGTGGGTGATTCCCGTGACCTCGGCGGCGCCGGCCGGTGCGGCGATCCCCAACTGATCGGCGAGCTCCGCGAGGGGGGTGGCGGAGATCCGAACCGGTCGTGGCGGTCCCGGGTAGGTCACGGAAGCGCCCTTCTGGGTGGTTTGGGACTGATCAGCGTGTGGCACGGCGGTGAGCGTACCGGGAGTACCCGCCTCGGGGCGAAGCGAGGGGCGGGGGCCTGTTCGGTTCCCGTCGTCGGGGGTGATCGTTGTCACGGCTCGTTCCTGGTGGTGGGGGCCCGGTGGGCTGTCGCGGCCGGTCAGGGCTGGTAGGTGACGGGCAGCCTCGCGGCCTTGGCGCCGGTCGGCGGGACCTGGAGGGTCTTGAGCGCGAACTCCATCACCTGCTTGTAGACGGGTCCGCAGATCTGGCCGCCGAAGTAACTGCCGGAGGTGGCGTTCTGAATGGCGCAGTAGACCGTGACGCGGGGCTTGTCGGCGGGGGCGAATCCGGCGAAGGAGGAGGTGTATCCGTGGTACCTCCCGGTGGCCGGATCCACGCGGTTGGCGGTGCCGGTCTTGCCTGCGACGCGGTAGCCGGGGATGCGCGCCTTGATGCCGGTGCCCTGTTCGTCGTCGACGACGGACTCCAGCATCTGGGCGACGGTGCGGGCGGTCTTGTCGCTGACCACCCGGGTCTTGCCGGGCTGCGGGGCCGGGGTGAAGCGTCCGTCGGCGCCCTTGGTGCCGCGCACCAGGGTGGGTGCGACGCGTACTCCCCCGTTGGCGATGGTCGAGTACACGGACGCGGCCTGGACGGCGTTGATGGAGAAGCCCTGGCCGAAAGGGATCGTGTACTGCTGCGAGGTGGACCACTTGGCGGCGGGCGCCAGGATGCCCGGGGTCTCGCCGGGGAAGCCGAGTCCGGTGGAGCGGCCGATGCCGAACTTGCGCAAGTACGAGTAGAGCGTGTCGTTGGCCGCGCGCTGGGTCTTGCCGAGCTGCCCGGTGGCGAGGATGGTGCCGATGTTGCTGGACTTGGCGAGCACGCCGTTGAGGGTGAGGTGCCAGGTGGCGTGGTCCACGTCGTCCTGGAAGAGCCGGTCGCCGCGGTGCAGCCGGTTGGGTACGACGACATGGGTGAGCGGGGTGGCCGCGTTCTCCTCCAGGACGGCCGCCATGGACATCACCTTGGCGGTGGAGCCGGGTTCGTAGGCGTCCTGGAGGGCCGCGTTGCCCATGGCGGCGGAGTCGGCCTTGGACAGGTCGTTGGGGTCGAAGCCGGGCGAGTTGGCCATGGCGAGGATCTGGCCGGTGCGGGTGTCCTGGACGACGACGTAGCCCCGGTCCGCCTTGGACTTCTTGACCTGCTGGGAGATGGCGTTCTGCGCGGCCCACTGGATGTCGCGGTCGATGGTCAGCTCGACGTCGCTGCCGGAGACGGCGGGGGTCTCGGTGGAGCCCGCGGTGGGCACCTCGCGGCCGCCGGACTGGGCGTAGCGGATCTTGCCGTCCTTGCCGGTGAGCTGCTTGTTCAACTGCTGCTCGATGCCGCCGCCGCCCTTGCCCTCGCTGTTGACCCAGCCCAGTATCCCGGCGGCGAGGTCGCCGTTGGGGTACACGCGCTGGCTGCTGGGGTCGGCGAAGACGCCCGCGAGCACGTTGCCGGTCCCGGACTTCTTGGCGAGGGCGGCCTTGAGGTCCTTGATCTGCTTCCAGACCTGCGGGGTCTGCCGGGTGGCGAGCCGGGCGTAGCGCGACTCCTTGTCGGCGGGGCGGAGCTTCCTGACGAGCATGGCCTGATCCTCGTTCAGGATCGGGGCGAGCAGGGCGGCCGCCTGCTCGGGTCCGTCGGAGATCTTGAGCTGCCGGGGCTGGAACATCATGGGGTCGGCCGTGATGTCGTAGGCGTCCTCGCTGACGGCGAGGGCCACCCCGGAGCGGTCGGTGATCCGGCCGCGCTCGGCGGCCAGGGTGTGCACGACATAGCGGTTCTGCTCGGCCTTGGCGGTGTAGGTGCTCGCGTCCACCGCCTGGACCTGGAGCAGCCGGACCACGAAAGCGGACAGCACCAGGGTGAAGGCGAGGCCGACCAGGCGCAGCCGGGGGCGCGGGCTGCCGAGCCGGAAGGCGGGCCGGGCCGGGGTCCGGGGTCCCGACGGGCGGCGGGCCGGGCGGGCGCCTGGGCCGGGACGCCCTGGCTGGTGCCGGGTGGCGGCGCCGCGGGGGCGGGGCGGTCCGGCGGCCCCGGGCACGCGGCGACGCGGCGTTTGCCTGTCGGACACTTCCGTCACCTGCCGTGGGTCGGAGTGGAGGCGGGCTGGGTGGTGCGGGTCCGGTTCTGCTTCTGCGCGGACGGGGTCGCCTTGGGGGCGGGCGTCGCTCGGGGAGCCGCGCTCGTCTTCGGGACCGAGGACGCCGGTGCGGTGGATGCGCGGGGGGTCGCCGTCGGGCTCGGGCGTCCGGTGGGGCTGCCGCTCGGGGCGGTGTCCGAGGTCATCGCCTCGGGCGCGCGGGGGCCGTTGAGCACGGCGGGGCCGGGCGCGGCGCTCGGGACGCCCTTGACGGTGCCGTCGGGGCCGAGGAAGGCGGGGTCGCCGCCGGGGACCATGCCGAGTTCGCGGGCCCGGCGCTGGAGGGCGTCAGGGGAGGAGTAGGAGTCGATGTCCCGCTGGAGGGCCTGCTCCTCGTCGGTGAGGTTCTTGGTGCGCTTTTGGAGGTCGTCGAGCTGGAACGAGCCCTCGCTGAGCGCGGAGTTGAGCATCAGCAGGCCGAGCAGTCCGCCGCCGAGGAGCAGCACGACGAGGAACACGAAGGGGGTCCGGGCGGCGCGGGCACGGCCCGCCGGGAAGAGCCGGGCGAGCCGTGCGGCCCGCCCTCGCAGTTCGGGTTCAGCGCCCACGGGCCCTCCGCAGGGTCCCCGCGCCCGGTCGGCCCCGTCCGCTCACTCGGCGTCCTCCCTGATCCGCTCGACACCGCGCAGCCGGGCGGGAGCGGCCCGGCGGTTCTCGGCGATCTCCTCCTCGGTGGGGAGTTCGGCGCCGCGCGTGAGCAGCTTGAGCCGGGGCTGGTAGCGCTCGGGCACGACGGGCAGGCCGGGGGGCGCGGTGTTGGCGGCGCCGGCCGCGAAGACCTGCTTGACCAGCCGGTCCTCCAGCGAGTGGTACGAGAGCACGGCGACCCGCCCGCCGACGCCGATGGCCTTCACGGCCGCCGGGATCGCCCGCTCCAGGACGGACAGTTCGCCGTTGACCTCGATGCGCAACGCCTGGAAGGTGCGCTTGGCCGGGTTGCCGCCGGTGCGCTTGGCGGCCTGCGGCAGGGCGTCGCGGATGAGTTCGACCAGGCGGGCGCTGTTGGTGAACGGCTCCTTCTCGCGCTCGCGGACGATCGCCGAGACGATCCGCTTGGCCTGCTTCTCCTCGCCGTACGCGCGCAGGATGCGCACCAGTTCACCGGCCGGGTAGGTGTTGAGGACCTCGGCGGCGCTGATGCCGGTCGTCTGGTCCATGCGCATGTCCAGGGGAGCGTCCTGGGCGTAGGCGAAGCCCCGGTCGGCCTCGTCCAGTTGCATGGAGGAGACGCCGAGGTCGAAGAGGACGCCCTGGACGTGCGGGATGCCGAGGCGGTCGAGCACCTCGGGGAGTTCGTCGTAGACGGCGTGCACCAGGGTGGCGCGGTCGCCGAAGGGGGCGAGGCGTTCACCGGAGAGGCGCAGCGCCTCCTTGTCCCGGTCGAGGCCGATCAGCCGGGCCTCGGGGAAGCGGGTCAGCAGGGCCTCGCTGTGGCCGCCGAGGCCGAGGGTGCAGTCGACGACCACCGCTCCCGGCCGCTCCAGCGCGGGTGCCAGCAGATCCAGGCACCGCTGGAGCATCACCGGGACGTGTCGACTCTCGGTCAAGGGAGCCTCTCAGTTCTGGCGGGCGCACGCACCGCCGGGTCCCCGCCCGCTGCTCCACGTGAGGGAGACCGGCCGGCGCCGGAGGCGTCAGCCGACCGGGAGCGGGAGGGGGCCGAGCCGTACGTACGCGCCGCGCACGCGGGGAGAGCGGTCCGGGTGGGTGCCGTGCCGTCTCCTTGTGGTTTCACCAGCGGGAAGAGCCGGGCCTCCCGCTTCGCGTCACTTTAGTCCACCCTGTGTCGCGGTCAATCAACCGGCCTGCGCGTCGCGTACGGCATCCGCACCGGAGCGGGGATCGGCCCGGATTCACCCGTCCGGCCGACGTTGGCGCTCCGTGTGGGTTAGCTCACAACAAGCCACGATGGCGTTCTTTGTCCCCTCTCACAGCAGGCCGGGGAGGCGGGTGACCAGTAACGTCGAGACCATGACGACTTCCGCACCAGTTCCCACCGGACCCGAGGGCGCCATAACGGCCGCCGGCAGCGTGACGGACCGCCTGGTCGACGCCAACGAGCAGTACGCCGCGGGCTTCAGCGATCCCGGCATGGACGCGCGCCCCGTGCTGCGCGTGGCCGTGGTGGCCTGTATGGACGCCCGCCTCGACCTGCACGCGGCGCTCGGCCTGGAGCTGGGCGACTGCCACACCATTCGCAACGCGGGGGGCGTCGTCACCGACGACGTGATCCGCTCCCTGACCATCAGTCAGCGGGCGCTCGGCACGCAGAGCGTCGTGCTCATCCACCACACCAACTGCGGTCTGGAATCCCTCACCGAGGAGTTCCGGCACGAGCTGGAGATGGAGGTGGGCCAGCGCCCGGCCTGGGCGGTGGAGGCGTTCCGTGACGTGGACCAGGACGTGCGCCAGTCGATGCAGCGGGTGCGCACCTCACCGTTCCTGCCGCACACCGACGACGTGCGCGGCTTCGTCTTCGACGTCCGCACCGGTCTGCTTCGCGAGATCGACCCGGCGAAGGAGCCCGCCTCCGGCACCGCGTCCGCCTGACCCCTGCCGCCCGATGCCCGGCCCGCCCCTCTCCGCCGACGGGAGGGGCCACGGGGGGGGCGGTGCGTGTCCGGACCGGCGCGGAGTGGCCGGTCGGGCCACGCGTGGCCGATACGACGATCGAGTGGCCGGGCTCGGCGACGAGTGGTCGGTCAGGCGAGTGGCGGCCAGACCCGGCAGCAAGTGGCCGGGTCAGGCGACGGATGACCGATCCGGCGGCAGGCGGCTGATCCGGCGACGGGCGGCCAGCCCGGCACCGGGCGGCCAGCCCGGCACCGGGCGGCCAGGCCCGGCAGCAAGTGGCCGATCCGGCGGCTGGCGGCCTACTCGGCGGCGGGCGGGCGGCGGACCCGGCAAGGGGCGGCCGATCCGGCCGATGACCGGTCCCGCGCGCCATGGCCAAAGGGTGCAAGACCGGCATGGGGAGGGGGGTTGTCCACAGGCCCTGGCCGGGCAGTTGTCCACAGGCCGTGACACGAATCGATAACGGCGGCAAGAATGCGGGTGTGACGGCGCGCGGATCTGGTTTCCGCACGGTGTCCGTGTTTCGGGGTGGGCCGGAGCCGCGTCGCGAGGTGTCGCGGGCCCCGGCCCTTGTGAGAACGGGCCGAGGAGGGCCGGGTGACGACCTATGACGATCGAGCGAGCCTCAGTGATCTGACGGCGACGGTGGAGCGGGTGCGCCGTTCGGTGGAGGACGTGATCGAGGGCAAGCCCGAGGTCGTACGGCTTTCGCTGACCGTACTGCTCGCCGAGGGGCATCTGCTGATCGAGGACGTCCCGGGCGTGGGCAAGACCATGCTGGCCAAGGCGCTGGCGCGGTCCATCGACTGCTCCGTGCGGCGTATCCAGTTCACGCCCGATCTGCTCCCCTCGGACATCACCGGGGTGTCGATCTGGGACCAGCAGCGCCGTGACTTCGAGTTCAAGCCGGGTGCGATCTTCGCGCAGATCGTGATCGGCGACGAGATCAACCGCGCCTCGCCCAAGACCCAGTCGGCGCTGCTCGAGTCGCTGGAGGAGCGCCAGGTCACCATCGACGGGAAGAGCTACGAACTGCCGCGCCCCTTCATGGTGGTGGCGACGCAGAACCCGGTCGAGATGGAGGGCACGTATCCGCTGCCCGAGGCGCAGCGCGACCGGTTCATGGCCCGGGTGTCGGTGGGCTATCCGAGCATCGAGGCCGAGCTGCGGATGCTGGACGTGCACGGCGGTGTCTCCCCGCTGGAGGATCTGGAGCCGGTGGCGCACGCGCACGACATCGTGAAGCTGATCGAGGCGGTCCGCGAGGTCCACGTCTCGGACGCCGTCCGGCGGTACGCGGTGGAGCTGGTCTCCGCCACCCGCTCCCACCCCGACCTCAGACTCGGCGCCTCGCCGCGCGCGACGCTGCATCTGCTGCGGGCGGCGAAGGCGTCGGCGGCCCTGTCCGGCCGGGAGTACGCGCTGCCTGACGACGTGCAGGAGCTGGCCGTGGCCGTGCTCGCGCACCGGTTGCTGCCCACCACCGAGGCCCAGATGAGCGGTCGTACGGCCGAGCAGGTCGTGCTGGAGATCCTGCGGCACACCGCGGTGCCCTCGGCCGCGCAGCGGGAGAGAGCCTTCGGCGGTCTCGGCCGGGCCGTGCCCGCCTATCCCCAGCAGCCTCCGCGGGGTCTGTGATGTCCGCCGGGGGGCCGGAGCGGACGCCGGGCCGGACGGCCGGGCTCCGTACGGCCCTGGCGGGGCTGACCACCCGGGGCCGCTCCTTCCTGGCGGCCGGTGTCGCCGCCTCGGTGTGCGCGTACGTGCTCGGCCAGAGCGATCTGCTGCGGGTGGGGCTGCTCCTGGCCGCCCTGCCGCTGATCTGCGCGGGCGTGGTGCACCGCACCAGGCACCGGGTGGCGTCGGAGCGGCACCTCTCCCCCGGGCGCGTGCCTGCGGGCGCGGAGGCCAGGGTGAGCCTGTGCGTGGACAACGTCTCCCGGCTGCCGACCGGGCTGCTGATGCTCCAGGACCGGGTGCCGTACGTTCTCGGGCCCCGGCCGCGCTTCGTGCTCGACCGGATCGAGCCGGGCGGGCGCCGCGAGGTGTCCTACCGGGTCCGCTCGGACCTGCGCGGCCGTTATCCGCTGGGGCCGCTCCAGTTGCGGCTGAGCGATCCCTTCGGCATGTGCGAGCTGACCCGCTCCTTCCCGGCACACGACACGCTGACGGTCGTCCCGTGTGTGGAGCCGCTGGCCCCGGTGCGCCTGGGCGGCGAGACTCAGGGGTACGGCGACGGGCGGCGGCGTTCGCTGGCGGTCGCCGGGGACGACGACGTGATCCCGCGGGGCTACCGCTACGGCGACGATCTGCGCCGGGTGCACTGGCGGTCCACCGCGCGCCACGGAGAACTGATGGTGCGTCGTGAGGAGCAGCCCCGGCGGGCCCGCTGCACGGTCCTGCTGGACACCCGCGCCGTCGGCTACGAGGACGCGGGCCCCGGCTCGGCCTTCGAGTGGGCGGTCTCCGCCGCCGCGTCGGTGCTCGCGCACATGATGGAGCGCGGTTTCTCGGTGCGGCTGCTCCTGGACACGGGGGCGACGGTGCCCGGCGAGGGCGGCGGCGGGTTCCCGGGCACGGGCCAGGAGACGGCGGCCACCTCGGGGCTGATGATGGACACCCTCGCGGTGGTCGACCACTCGGAGGCCACGGGCCTGACGCGGGCGTACGACGCGCTGCGCGCCGGGGACGAGGGGCTGCTGGTCGCGCTGCTCGGCGATCTCGACGACGAGCAGGTGCGCACGGTGGCCCGGATGCGGCGGCGCAGCGGGGCCGCGCTGGCCTTCGTCATGGACCCGGGGGTGTGGACGCGCGATCCGTCCGCGGCCGCGGACCCCGAGGACCCGTGCGAGGAGCGGCTGCGGGTGCTGCGCGAGGCGGGCTGGACGGCGCTCGGTGTGCCGCGCGGTGCCTCGCTGGACGAGTTGTGGCGGCGGGCCGACCGGGAGCGCTCCGGTCTGGTCACGCCGAGCGGAAGGGCGGGGGGATGAGCGGGCGGGCGCGACTGGCGGGGTGCGCCGCGGCGGCCACGCTGATGACGGCGTGTTCACTGCTGCCGCTGGTGGCCGGTCCCGGCTGGCTGGTGGTGGCGGCGCTCCTCGTCGGGGTGCAGACGGGCGTGGGCGCGGCGGGGCGGCGGGTTCCGCTGGCGCGGCCGCTGACCGTGCTGGCGCAGCTCGTGGTGACGCTGCTGCTGCTCACCCTGGTCTTCGCACGGCAGCAGGCGTTCGCCGGGCTGTTCCCGGGCCCGGAGGCGTTCGGGCACTTCTCGGAGCTGCTGCGGCAGGGCTCGGACGACGTCAGCCGGTACGCGCCTCCGGCGCCGCTGACCGACGGCATCCGGCTGATGCTGATCGGCGGGGTGCTGATCGTCCATCTCCTGGTGGACACGCTGGCGGTGACCTTCCGCGCGGCGGCCCCGGCCGGGCTGCCGCTGCTCGCGCTGTACTCGGTGGCGGCCGGGCTGTCGGGGGGCGGTGCCGACGGGCTGTGGTTCCTGCTCGCGGCGGCCGGTTATCTGTTGCTGCTGCTCGCGGAGGGCCGTGAGCGGGTGACCCGGTGGGGCCGCGTCTTCGGGGCCACGGCCCGCGCGCCGGGTGCCGGTGAGGGCACGCTGGCCGCCCCGGTGCGCACCGGGCGCCGGATCGGCGCGATGGCGCTGGGCGTGGCGCTGCTGGTGCCGCTGGCGCTGCCCGCGATGCGGGACGGTCTGCTGGGCGGCACGGGTGCGGGCGGCACGGGCAGCGGAACCGGCGGCATGATCTCCGCCGTCAACCCGCTGGTGTCGCTGCGCGACTCCCTGAACGTGGACAGCGACCGGCAGGTGCTGTCCCTGCGGACCAACGCCGACGACGTGTCGGACATGTACGTGCGGATCGTGTCCCTCGACGACTTCGACGGCACGACCTGGAAACCGGCCCAGCGGCACATCGTCGCCGTGCCGGACGGCTTTCCGACCCCGGTCGGGCTGGGTCCCGACGTCCGCCGGACCACGGTGCGCACGACCGTGTCGGCGGCCGGGTGGTACGCGCAGGACTGGCTGCCGATGCCGTATCCGCCGACCGGTGTGCGGATCGGCGGCAACTGGCGGTACGAGCCGGTCGGCATGACCCTGGTCGGCGACCACGGACAGACGACGCGCGGCGCGACGTACCTGGTGACCAGCCTGGATGTGGAGCCGACGGCGCGACAACTGGCCACGGCGCCGAAGCCGCCGGCCGCGTTGGCGCGTCAGTACACCGATGTGCCGCCGGGGCTGCCGAAGGTGGTGGCGCGGACGGCGAAGAAGGTCACCGCCGGCGCGGCGAACCACTACGAGGAGGCGGTGAAGCTCCAGGACTGGTTCGCGCTGGACGGCGGCTTCCGGTACGACACCCAGGTGCAGGTGGGACGCGGTCCGAACGCCATAGCGAACTTCCTGCGCGACAAACAGGGCTTCTGCGTGCACTTCTCCTTCGCGATGGCCGCGATGGCCCGCACGCTGGGGATTCCGGCCCGGGTGGCGGTCGGCTTCGCGCCGGGGACCCCGCAGGCGGACGGTTCGGTGTCGGTGAGCCTGAAGGACGCCCACGCCTGGCCGGAGCTGTATTTCGAGGGCGTGGGCTGGACCCGCTTCGAGCCGACGCCGAGCCGGGGCACGACACCGGCGTACACCCAGCGGCAGACCCCGAGCAGCGCGCTGCCGGACCCGGCGCTGCCCACGCGCGGCTCGTCGGCCGCGCCGTCGCCGCAGGCGTCGGCGAGTGAGAGCTGCGCGGCAGGTTCGGCCGCCGCGGCGGTGTGCCCCGGGCCGTCCTCGGCGGTGGCGTCGCCGGGCGGGGGCGGGGGCGCTCCGGGCGGGCTGTGGGCCGCGCTGCTCGTGGTGGGCGCGCTGGTGCTCCTCGCGCTGCCGCTGATGCCGCTGCTGTGGCGGCTGCGGGCACGCTCCCGGCGGCTCGGCGCGCGTCCCGGGACCGACGAGGGCGCGGCGGAACACACGCTGGCGGCCTGGCTGGAGCTGACCGACAGCGCCTGGGACCACGGGATCGTGCCGGAGGACTCGCTGACCCCGCGCGCGGCGGCGGAGCGGATCGTGCGGCTGGGCCGCCTGGACGAGGAGTCCGTGGCCGCGGTGCACCGGGTGGCGGACGCGGTGGAGCAGGTGCTGTACTCCCCGCGGCCCCGCTCGGCCACCGGAGTGGCGGCGGACGTCCGTCGCGCGCTCACCGGACTGAACGCCTCGGCGAGCCGGTCCACCCGCCTGCGCGCCCGGTTCGCCCCACGCTCGGCCGTACGCGCCCTGTGGACGGCGACGGACCGCTGGACGGCGCTGCGGGCCCGGGCGGCGACCTTGCGACCGGTGCCGGGCGGAGCGGCCGGCCGGGGCGGGTCGTAGGGAGACCCTGGGCGGGCGGGTCGCAGGGAGACCTTGGGCGGGCGTGGCGTGGCGCCGGGGCGCGACGGCGGAGGTCCGCCGGGCGGCCGCACGATCCTGCCCGGGAGGACTCCCGGCCGGGCGGGGCATCCCGGGCCCGGCGGGCCCCTTGCCCGGGCGGGCGCCGGATCGGCCGGGTGTCGGGGTGGCGGAGGGGTGGGCGCGGGCGTCGTACCCGGTCGCGGACATGCCCGAGGGGTGGCCACCAGTCGGTGGTCACCCCTCGGGCGGTGTCTGTCGGTGTGCGGGCGGTCAGTGGCCCTGTTCGTCTCGGCGGCGCTGCCAGCGGGCCTCGATCCGCTCCATCATGGTGCGTCTGCGGCGCATCGGGCGGCGGCGCCGGGCCGCCGGACCGTGGCGCTCGCCCGGCTTGGGGGTCTTGCGCCAGCCGGTGACGGCGAGGACGGCACAGCCCAGCATGACGAGGAAGCCCACCACACTGATCCAGATGATCTGCGCGACCATCCCGGCCATGAGGAGCGCGATACCCACGAGGAAACCCGCAACGGACTGGTAGACCCGCCGACGGGTGTACGTCCGCAGCCCGTTTCCCTCAAGCGCCGACGCGAACTTGGGATCTTCGGCGTACAGCGCTCGCTCCATTTGCTCGAGCATTCGCTGCTCGTGCTCCGAGAGCGGCACGGAGTCCTCCTCATCGTGCAGTCGCCGGGGCGACCCGGGGGGTCTTTTCAGGATAGGCAGGGAATCGCCCCCGTGAAACCCGCCCCTCTGCGCCTTCTGACCAAACGGAGCCGCCACGGCGTCCCGGCCCGCTGAAGCTTCATTCCCCAACGGCCGACCCGTCATGCCGGTTCGGTGCACCTCGATCATACGGCGCAAACCCCTCGATCGGAGGGCTTGTGGCGTACTCCATCTGCCGACAAGCCCCTGATCAGCCGCGGGTCACCCGGCACCCTCAGGCCCGCGGCGCCCCGGGAGTCTCACCGAGCACATGGATCTGCGTGGCCACGGAGTGGAAGGCGGGCAGCTCGGCCGCGGCCGCCTCCAGGCGGAGCAGGGCGTCGAGCGCGCCGGGCTCGGTGTCCACCAGGACGCCGGGCACGAGGTCCGCGAAGACCCGTACGCCGTGCACCGATGCCGCCCTGAGGCCCGCGCCCTCGACCAGCGCCGTGAGCTGCTCGGCGGTGAAGCGGTGCGGGACCGGGTCGGCCTCGCCCCAGCGGCCGTCGGGGTCCTGCAGGGCGTGCCGGGCCTCGGTGAAGTGGCCGGCCAGAGCGCGGGCGAGGACGGCGCCCCCGAGTCCGGCCGCGAGCAGGCTGAGCACGCCTCCGGGGCGCAGCGCCGCGACGGTGTTGCGGACACCCTCGGCGGGGTCGTCGACGTATTCCAGGACTCCGTGGCACAGCACCGCGTCGTAGCCGCCGCGGTCGACCACGTCGAAGAGGCCGTGGGCGTCACCCTGGACGCCGCGCACGCGGTCGGCGACGCCCGCCTCGGCGGCCCGGCGCTCCAGCGCGAAGAGCGCGTTGGGGCTGGGGTCGACGACGGTGACGTGGTGGCCGAGCCGGGCGACCGGCACCGCGAAGCGGCCGCTGCCGCCGCCGGTGTCGAGCACGTCCAGCGCGTCCCGTCCCGAGGCCTTCACCTGGCGGTCGAGGGCGTCCCGGAGAACGTCCCACACCACGGCGGTACGGAGGGAGGCGCGGGGCATCGGGTCCGGCACGGCAGTTGACTCCTCGGCGCGGCACCGCCCGTTGCCCGGCGGCGCGAAAGGGGTTGCCTCCCCGGCCCGTCCCGGCGGGGTGGAGGCATCAGGCACGTCCACCCTATTGCCTGCGGCCTCGACCGGCTCACCCCCGACGGCCTGCGCGGGAACGCGTCTCGCGACGTGGACACGGCCCCCGTGTCTCAGCCCTGCGTGCCCTCCTCCCGGGTGCGGGGCAGCACCGGCTGCGGGAGCAGCATCCGCTCGACGAGCCGTATGAACATCGCGACGTCGCGTATCAGATCGTCGGCGTCGCGGGTGGTGGCCGCGCCCCGGATGCCCGCCTCGGCGCGGGCGCGGCGGGCCGCGCCGGAGGCGAAGAGGGCGCTCCACTCGGTCAGTTCGGGCGCGATCTCGGGCAGCACCTCCCAGGCGCTGCGGATGCGGGCGCGGCGGCGGGGCGTGGGATCGGGGCGGCCGCGCGCGGCGAGCACGGCGGCGGCGGTGCGCAGGGCGGCGAGGTGGGCCGTCGCGTAGCGCTCGTTGGGCGCCTCCTCGGCCACCGCCTCCGCCAGGGCGCTGCGGGCCTGGGCGAGCAGGGCGACGGCGGCGGGCGGCGCGGTGGCCCGGCGGACCACCGGGTGCACATCGCTCGCCGGGCCGGTCCGTGACGGGACGGAGCCGGTGGCAGTGCGTCGCCGGGCGGCGGCCGCGGACGAACTGGCCATGACGAACCTCCTGTCGTCGGTGACGGCACGGATGCCATCTGCGCCCATCGTGACCCCTGCCACTGACAATCCGTCCCGACCTGCGCTTTCGCACCGATGCCGGGCATACGGAGAGGGCCGGCCGCACCACGCCGCCGGCTGGTCCGCGAAGAGCCGCCGGCTGATCCGCGAAGACCGGGGAGACGCCCCCTAGCGCCGGACCGCCGAGACGAGCCCGCCGGGTCCCTCCTCGCCCCGCGGCGGGGTACCGAGGGGACGACCGTAGGCGGCGGCGCGTTCGCGCAGGGTGTGGCTGCTCGCCTCCCAGCCGTGTCCGGCCAGCCAGTCCACCGGGTCGTCGGGCATCTCCGAGACCCACAGCGACGCCGCCGATCCCGGCGCGGCGTCCGCGCCGAAGCGCTCGATCACGCCGCGCGAGCCCAGCGTCAGCCCCATCCGGCTGCCTGGCGCCGACTGGGCGCCGATGCGGGCCAGCAGCAGTTCCACCGCGTCCTCGGGCAGATAGATCAGCAGCCCCTCGGCGATCCACACGGTCGGCGCCGCCGGGTCGTGCCCCGCGGCGGCCAGCGCGCGTGGCCAGTCCTCCCGCAGGTCCACCGGGACGGTGATCCGCTCGCAGCGGGCGAGGGCCCGCTCCCGGCGCAGCACCGAAGCCTTGAAGTCCAGGGGCGCGGCGGTGTCGACCTCGAAGAGCCGGGTGCCCTCGGGCCAGTCCATCCGGAAGGCCCGGCTGTCCATGCCGGCGCCGAGCAGCACGACCTGCCGGACCCCGGACACGGCGGCCTCCCGCAGCAGGTCGTCGAGGAACCTGGTCCTGATGACGATGGAGAACGCCACGCCAAGGCGGCGCCGGCGCGCGGCCTCGTCGGCGGGCGGCGGCGAGGACGGCCACAGACCGCCCGCCGCGGCGAAGGCCCGTGCCAGCGGGTCGCGGAACAGCGCGTCCTCCCGCTCGCTCTCCAGCGCCCGCACCCGGGCCACTCCCACCGCCGTGGCCCACACGCCCGACGGCCGCATGTGCTCCTGCTCCTGGTCCTCAGTCACCGCGCCAGCCTAGACGCGCGGTTCCCCAGCGTCCGACGAGGAGAGCCGGGTTCATCGCCGGGTACACGGAGACCGAACACCCCCGCTGTTTCGCCCAGTTCCGTCGTCCGGCATACTTTTGAACTGACCAGTCAGTTCAAAAACGTAGGGGGGCCTGTGGACGGCGTGGACGTCACGGCCGAGGATTTCGGGGTCAAGGGACCGCGGGGGTGGGCCTTTCGGGGGGTCGGGTTCAGCGCGGAGGCGGGTTCGCTCGTCGCGGTCGAGGGGCCGTCCGGTTCCGGGCGGACCAGTCTGCTGCTCGCGCTCACCGGGCGGATGAAGCCGAGCGCGGGGACGGCGGTCGTGGGCGGCCTCGCGCTGCCCCGGCGGATGGCGGCCGTACGGAAGATCAGCGCCGTGGCCAACATGGCCGGGGTCACCGATCTGGAGCCCGCGCTCACCGTCGCCGAGCATCTGCGCGAACGGGCGCTGCTGCAAAGGCGGTTCGGTGACTCCCTGCGCGAGGCACTGCGTCCACGTCCGGACCGCTTGCACGAGGCGCGGCTGCGCGCCGACGCCGCCCTGGCCGCCGCCGGGCTCGACCCGGACACCCTGCCCAAGGGATCGCGCACGCCCGTACGGGACCTGGAACGCCTTGAGGCGCTGCGGCTCTCCGTCGCCCTCGCCCTCGTCGGCCGGCCCCGCCTGCTCGCGGTGGACGACGCGGAGGTGCGGCTCTCGGCGGAGGAGCGCGCCGAGGTGTGGACCCTGCTGCGCTCCCTTGCGCGCACCGGCACGACCGTCCTCGCGGTGTGCCGCACCGCCCCGGAGGACTGCGTGGCCGTCTCCACCGGGGCCGAAGACCAGGAAACCCGAGAACCCCGGGAACCTCAGGAACCTCAGGAAGCCCGGGAACCCCAGGAAGCCCCCGAGCCTCGGAAGGAGGCGGACCCCGATGCGTTCACCCCGGCTCGCCGCGCTTGAGCTGAGGCGGTTCGGGCGAGGGCGTCTCCCGCGCGCCGCCCTCGTCGCGCTGCTCCTGCTGCCCCTCCTCTACGGCGCCCTCTACCTGTGGTCGTTCTGGAACCCGTACGGCCGCCTGGACCGCGTACCGGTCGCCCTCGTCAACGACGACAAGGGCGCGACGGTCGCCGGGAAGCACCTCGACGCCGGTGACGACCTGGTGCGTGGGCTGCGTGACAGCGACACCTTCGAGTGGCACGAGGTGAGCGACGCCGAGGCGCGCCAGGGCGTGGAGGACGGCACCTACTACCTCTCCCTGACGATGCCCGCCGACTTCAGCGCGCGGATCGCGTCCAGTTCGGGCGACTCTCCGGAGGCGGGCGCGCTCCAGGTGCGCACGAACGACGCGAACAACTACATCGTGGGGCAGATATCCCGGACCGTCTTCGCGGAGGTCCGCTCGGCCGCCTCCACCAAGGCGTCCCGGTCCTTCCTGGACAAGATCTTCGTGTCGTTCTCCACGATCCACGACAAGACGGTGACCGCCGCCAACGGTGCCGACACCCTCCGACAGGGCCTGGGGAAGGCGGAGAAGGGTGCCAGGAAGCTCACCGCCGGGCTGAAGGACGCCGACAGCGGCAGCGGGCGGCTCGCGACCGGTCTGACCAAGCTCACCAAGGGCTCGGCCGACCTGGCCGACGGCTCGCGGCAGGTCGCGGACGGCACCCAGACCCTCGCCGACAAGGTCGACGGCGTCTACGCCAAGGCCGGTCCGTTCCTGAAGGACAACGAGAAGACGATCGGGGACACCGCACGTCTGGTGGCGGACTCGGCCGGTGCCGTGGACGACAACCTCGACACCCTGGTGCGGCTCGCCCCCGGCGCGGCGAAGACGGCCCACGCCTCCGCCGACGTACTCGCCCGGATCCACCGCACCCGCTGCGAGGCCGCCCCGCTGCCCGACCCGGCCTGCCCGGATCTGAAGAAGGCGCAGCAGGCGGCCGAGGACGTGGCGAAGGTGGCCGACGACCTCAACACCGTGATCGCGGACCAGGACGGCGACCTGACGACCATGCGGAAGAACCTCAGGACGCTGCGGACGCAGTCGCGCGCCCTCGCCGAGCGCGCCCCGCATCTGCACGAGGACCTGGCCGACGCGGTGGGCCGGATCAACAAGCTGAACGACGGCGCGGCCAAGGTCGCCGCGGGCGCCAAGAAGCTGCACACCGGTCTCGGGACCGCCGAGTCCGGCGCGGCCGCCCTGCACAAGGGCATCGGCCAGGCCGAGTCGGGCGCCCGCACCCTGGACGGCGGTCTGTACCGCCTCTCCGACGGCTCCGGGAAGCTCGCGGGCGGGCTGCACTCCGGGGCGCGCAAGATCCCCGACTACGGCAAGCACGACCGCGACGAGCGCACCGGCGTCATGGCCGACCCGGTGCGCCTCGCCTCGCGGGATCTGCACCGGGCGCCCAACTATGGCACCGGTTTCGCGCCGTACTTCATCCCGCTGTCCCTGTGGGTCGGCGCGATGGTCGCCTACATGCTGATGCCGCCGCTCAACCGGCGTGCCCTGGCCGCCGGTGCCCCGGCCCGGCGGACCGCCCCGGCAGGGTGGCTGCCGGTGGTCGCGATCGGGGTGCTCCAGGTGCTGGCGCTGATGGCGGTGCTGCACTGGGGGATCGGGCTGCGGATGGCGCGGCCGGCGGGGACGATCGGCTTCCTGTTCCTGGTCACGGCGTGTTTCGCGGCGATCGTGCAGTGGCTGAACGCCCGCTTCGGCGCGGCGGGGCGCATCCTCGTCCTCGCGCTGCTGATGCTCCAGCTCACCTCGGCGGGCGGCACCTACCCGGTGCAGACCAGTCCGGGCTTCTTCAACGCCATCCACCCGTTCCTGCCGATGAGTTACGTGGTCTCGGCGCTGCGCAGGCTGATCACGGGCGGCGGGCTCGGACCGGTGTGGCAGGCGTGCGCGGTGCTGCTGGCGTTCACCGCCGGAGCCCTCGCGCTCACCGCGGTCGCCGCCCGGCGCCGCCAGGTGTGGACGCTGGACCGGCTGCACCCGGAGCTGAGCCTGTGATCGCCGGGCTCCCCGGAAAGGTCCGGCACACGCGCTTACCTGTGAGAATCGGGTCCATGGAAAGCACCAGCGCCACGTCCGGCGGCAGCACGCGCCGTGAGGCCACCCGGCAGAAGCTCTACGAGGCGGCCGTCACGCTCATCGCCGAGCAGGGCTTCTCCGCCACCACGGTGGACGAGATCGCGGAGCGGGCCGGGGTCGCGAAGGGCACGGTCTACTACAACTTCGCGAGCAAGTCGGTCCTCTTCGAGGAGCTGCTGCGGCACGGTGTGGGGCTGCTGACCGCCTCGCTGCGGGAGGCGGCGGAGCGGACGGCGGCCCAGGGCGGCACCGGGGTGGACGCGCTGGACGCGATGATCCGGGCGGGCCTGGAGTTCATCGACCGCTACCCGGCCTTCACCCAGCTCTACGTGGCCGAGCTGTGGCGCACCAACCGCGCCTGGCAGTCCACGCTCATGGTGGTGCGCCAGGAGGCCGTCGCCGTGGTGGAGAACGTGCTGCGGGAGGGCGTCGCGGCGGGCGAGTTCAGCCCGGAGATCGACATCCAGCTCACGGCGGCCGCGCTGGTCGGGATGGTGCTGGTGGCCGCCCTCGACTGGCAGGCGTTCCAGCCGGAGCGCTCGCTGGACGACGTGCACGCGGCGCTGTCCCGGCTGCTCCAGGGCCGGGTGAGCGGCAACCGCTGAACGGGTGGAGGGCGCCGGGTCCGTCGTCACGACGGACCCGGCGCCCTCCTGTTTCCCCCGTACTCCCCGTACGGTCCTTCCCGGTCCCCGTGGACGGTCGGTCCACGGGCCCCCGTGCCTCGCTTCCGCCGACGGGTCGGCGGAAGGAGCGGCAGGCGGGCGGGCGCCGTTCCGCCGCCCCGTGTCGGCGGTGCCGGGCCGCGCCCCTTGCCGTGCCTCCACTCTCCCGCCCGGACGCCCTCCGGCCCATCCGCGCGGCTACTCATCTCGCCGTCTGGGTACGGATACTCAGCCGTCCGTACGCGAACCCGCCCCCGGCGGCGGCGCGCTGGCTACCATCGCCTCCGTGTCCGTACTCCCCCTGGTCTTCACCAGCGGCTGGGCCAGCGGCGTCAACGCCTACGCGGTGGTGCTGCTCCTCGGCCTGTTCGGCCTGACCGGGGTGAGCGACGACGTCCCGCAGACCTTGCAGCGCCCCGAGGTGCTGATCGCGGCCGGTGTGCTGTTCCTGCTGGAGACGGTCGCCGACAAGATCCCGTACGTGGACTCGGTGTGGGACTCGGCGCACACGGTGATCCGGCCGCTCGCGGGTGCCTGGGTCGGGGCGCTGCTCGCCGGGCACAGCGGTTCGCTCTCCGACGTGGCCGCCGGCCTGGTCGGTGGTTCGACGGCGCTGGCCAGCCATGCCGTGAAGGCCGGGACGCGGATGGCGGTCAACACCTCGCCCGAGCCGGTCAGCAACATCGTGCTGAGCCTCGCCGAGGACCTCGGGGTGGGCGGGATCGTGTCGTTCGCGATGTTCCATCCAAAGGCGGCGGCGATCGTCTGCGCGGTGCTGCTGGTCTCCGGTCTTGTCGTGATGGTGTTCCTCGTCTCCCGCATCCGCCGCTTCCTGCGCCGTCGCGCCCGGCGCCGCGGGGAACGCCGGCCGGCCGCGCGGATGGACGGGCCGCCGTAGGGCCCGTCCGACGGACAGACCCCGGGGGCTCTCCGACGGCGTTGTCGGTGGGGGTCGGTAAAGTCGCGGTCATGGCACGGATTGTGGTGATCGGCGCCGGGATGGGCGCGATGGCGTGCGCCGCCCGGCTGGCCGTCGCGGGCCACCGGGTGACGGTGTACGAGCGGGACGAGACGTACGGCGGCGCGGTGCGCCGTTTCGAGCGGGACGGCTTCGCCTTCGACACCGGCCCGGGGCTGCTGCCGCTGCCCGCCGTCTACCGCGATCTGTTCCTGAAGACCGGCAAGGAGCCGCTGGAGGACCTGGTCGAGCTGGTCCAGGTGGACCCGGCCGCCCGGCACGTCTTCGCGGACGGCACGCACGTCGATCTGCCCAACGCCTCGCGCGCCGGGGTCGTCGCGGCCCTGGACGGGACACTGGGCGCCGGGGCCGGGCAGCGCTGGGGCGATTTCCTGGTCCGGGCGCGTGAAGCCTGGGACCGCACCCGCCGCCCGCTCCTCGAAGAACCCCTGTGGCCCAACTGGCAGGTGCTGGCGGACCGCGAGCCCTACCCGTCGGTCCCGCACAAGAAGCTGCTGCGCACCCGTCGCGCCTCCACGCTCGCCGAGGTCGGCGCCTGGGAGCTGCGCGACGACCGCCTGGCGGAGCTCCTGTCGAGCCACGCGCTCGCGTACGGCCTCGACGCGCGCACCGCCCCCGCGAGCGCGGCCGTGCTGCCGTACATGGAGCACGCCTTCGGCACCTGGTACGTACGCGGCGGGATGCGCGAGCTGGCCCGCGCGGTGTACGAGCGGTGTGTGCGGCGCAGGGTGGAGTTCGTCTTCGGCGCCGAGGTGACGCGGGTGGTGGAGAAGGACGGCCGGGCGGCGGGTGTGGAGCTGGCCGACGGTTCGGCGGTCGAGGCCGATCACGTCGTGGCGGGCGTGGACCCGGTGCTGCTCGGCTCGCTGACGGACCGTGAGCTGGACGGCGAGGGCGACGTCGCGGCCGGGTGCGCCCCCTCGGACGCCGCCCGGTTCACCGTGTCGCTGGCGCTGCGCGGGGCCCGGGAGGAGGGCACCCCGCACCGCACGGTGGTGCACGCCCCGGACGGTCAGGCCGAGTTGGACTTCCTGGCGTCCCCGGGCGGCGACCTGCTGCCGCGTCCCACGGTGACCGTGTACCGCCCCGGCGACCCCGCGCTCCGGCCGGACGACGCCCACGAGTCGGCCGTGCTCTGCGCGACCGTCCCGGTGGACGCGGGCTGGGAGGACCCGGAGAAGGCCGCCCGCGCGACGGAGTTGATGCTCGACGCCGCGAGCGCGGCGATACCGGACCTGCGTGAACGCCTGCTCTGGCACGAGGTGTCGACCCCGGGCCGGACCGGTGCCGTGCCCGCGCCCTCGCTCGCCGCGGGCGGCGGCCGGTTCCTGCACCCCGCCAACTCCACACGGCTTCCCGGCCTCTACCGGGTCGGCGGCTGGGCCCACCCCGGCGGCGGGCTGCCGCACGCGGGCATGTCGGGCGCGCTGGTGGCCGGACTCGTCGTGGAGGGGCCGGAGTTCCGCGGCTCGACGTGAGCCGCGGACGCGCTCAGTAGCGGTACTGCTCGTCGTACCCGGCGTTCGGCTGCTGCTGCGCCTGGCCCTGGTAGGGGTACGGCTGCTCCTGCGGGAGTTCGCCGCCGTACGCCTCGTCGGTGCGCTGCTGCGGCACCCAGACTCCGCCGGCCGGGGTCTGGGTCTCGCCGTAGCCACCGGTGCCGTAGGCGGCGTCCTGGCCGTAGGTCTGCTGCGTCTGCTGGGCGTACTGCTGCTGGCCGTAGCCGGATGCGTCGTAGCCGCTGTAGTCCTGCGTCTGGGTGGCGGCGTACGGGTCCTGGTAGGTGCCGTAGCCCTGGGCGCCGGTGGTGGCGTCGTAGCCGTAGGACTGCTGCTGGGTCTGGTCGTAGCCCGAGTAGTCGTACGCGTATGCCTGTTCCCCGGTGGGCTGCTGCTGGGGGGCGGCCGGGGTCTGGTCGCCGTAGACGCCGTAGGAACCGGTGTCGTCGGGCATCGGCTGGGGCTCGTAGACGGTGGTCGCCTCGGTGGCGCCGGGCTCGGGCGCGCGGACCGGGGTGAAAACGTCGTCCCGGTCGTAGGCGTCGTCCTCGAAGTCGGCGCTCTCCCGGGCGTAGGCGGGCGGCTCGTAGGCGGCGGCCCCGGTGTCGTCGTCGGCGTCACCCGCGCCGAACACGGGGTCCTGGTGCTCGCCCCGGCGGCCCCGGCGCTTGGCGGGCGCCGCCTCCTCGCCGTCGACGGGCCGCTTGACCGCCCAGCCCGCCGCGAAGCCCTTGCGGAACGAGAGCGTGACGTAGGTCTGGCCGACCGCGAAGGCGATCGCGCCTATCCCGATGACGATCACGGACGGCAGCAGCACGCCGACCACGACGCCGAGGAATCCGGTGAACGCGAGCAACCGCCAGCGCAGCCGCGCCTTGTACTGCAGCAGCACTTCGCCGAGCAACCACAGCGCGACGATGCCGAACGCGATGTAGAGGACCGTCCAGCCCATGTACGCCCCTCTCCCAGTGACCGTTACGCAGTGTGTCGTACGCCGGTGCGGCCGGTCTAGGCCCGCGGGGGGTGATGCAGGCCCAGGTTCTCGTAGATTTCCAGTGTCGCCGTGGAGTTGTTGAGCGTGATGAAGTGCAGTCCGGGCACTCCTTCTGCGAGCAGGCGCGCGCAGAACTCCGTGGCGAAGTCGATGCCAAGGGAGCGTACAGCCGCCGGGTCGTCCTTCGCTGTGAGGATCCGCTCTTTCAGCTCGGACGGGAAGACGGCGTTGCTGAGTTGTGGCAGTCGTTCCAGCATCCGCACACTCGTGACCGGCAGGATCTCGGGGATCACCGGGGTCTCGCAGCCCGCCGCGGCCACCCGGTCGCGCAGCCGGAGATACGACTCGGGCTGGAAGAACATCTGTGTGATCGCGTAGTCGGCGCCCGCGCGGCACTTGTCCACGAAGTGGGACACGTCGGTGTCCCAGTCGCTGGAGCGCGGGTGCATCTCGGGGAAGGCGGCGACGCCGACGCAGAAGTCGCCCGACTCCTTGATGAGCTGGACGAGTTCGGCGGCGTAGGTCAGGCCCTGGGGATGCGCGACCCAGTCGCCCATGGGATCGCCGGGCGGGTCGCCACGCACGGCGAGCATGTTGCGGATGCCCGCGTCGGCGTACTGGCCGATGATGTTGCGCAGTTCGGCCACCGAGTGGTCCACGGCGGTGAGATGGGCGACCGGGGTGAGCGTGGTGTCCACGACGATCTGCTGGGTCTCCTTGACCGTGGTGGCCCGGGTCGAGCCGCCCGCGCCGTAGGTGACGGAGACGAAGTCGGGGGCCACCGCCTCGACCCGGCGCAGCGCGTTCCACAGGTTCCGCTCGCCGGTCGGGGTTTTCGGCGCGTAGAACTCGAAGGAGTACGCCGTCTTGCCGGTGGCGAGGATGTCCCGGACGGTCCGGGCACGATCAGTCCTGGTGGATGCGGTTCCGAGGGCCATACCCGCAGGTTAGCCAGGGGTCGCCGGTCCCCCAACCGGGAACCGGCGATATGGCCGAATTGCCGGACGCTTGTCCACCCCTTGGACAGGAGCGGCGGAATCCGGGCGGCTGTCAGACCTCGCGCAGCCGCTTGGCGAACTCGGCGGCCGCCGCGCCCGGGTCGTCCGCCTCGGTGAGCGCGCGGACCACGACCGCCCGGCGGGCGCCCGCCTCCAGCACCTCGTCGAGGTTGCCGAGGTCGATGCCGCCGATGGCGAACCAGGGGCGGTCGGTACCGAGCCCGGCGGTGTACCGGACGAGGTCCAGGCCGGGCGCGGGGCGGCCGGGCTTGGTCGGGGTGGGCCAGCAGGGGCCGGTGCAGAAGTAGTCCGCGCCCTCCTGGACGGCGGCCGCCGCGGCCTCGGCCTCGCTGTGGGTGGAGCGGCCGATCAGCACGTCGTCCCCGAGGATCGCGCGCGCCGCCGGCACCGGCAGGTCGCCCTGGCCGAGGTGGAGCACGTCGGCGCGGGCGGCGTGGGCGACGTCGGCGCGGTCGTTGACCGCGAGCAGCTTGCCGTGGCGGGCGCAGGCGTCGGCGAAGACCTCCAGGTGCGCCAGCTCCTCGGCGGCCTCCAGGCCCTTGTCGCGCAGCTGCACGATGTCGACCCCGCCCGCGAGGACCGCGTCCAGGAACTCGGTGAGGTCGCCCTGCCGGGTGCGGGCGTCCGTGCAGAGGTAGAGCCGGGCGTCGGCGAGGCGGGTGCGGGCGGTGTCGGACATGCGGTGGTCCCCCGGGGTGTTCGGTGGTGCGGTGCGGGCCGGACGGCGTACGGGCGTGGGCCGGTCGTCCGTCCGGTGCCCCGGCAGACAGGGCGAACGCCGCCTGCCGGGGCTCTGGTGCGATGGGTCAGACGGCCAGCGCCTGGGCCCGGCGCTTCACCTCCGTGCCGCGGTTCTCGCTCAGGGCCTGGGCGGGGGTGCCCGGCAGGGAGGGGTCGGGAGTGAACAGCCACTCGATCATTTCTTCGACCGTGAAGCCGTCGTCCCGCAGGAGCGTCAAGGTGCCGACCAGGCCCTTGACGACCTTGTCCCCGTCGATGAAGGCGGCGGGGACGTGCAGCGCCCGGTTCTCACCACGGCGTACGGCGATGAGCTGGCCCTCCTTGACCAACTGCCGCACACGCGTCACCTCGACACCGAACTGTTCGGCGATGTCGGGGAGGGTGAGCCAGGCGGGGACGAGAGCATCGATCTTTGCGTCAATCTCGGTCACATGACCAAGCCTGCCATCCTCTGCCGACGGGAGGAAACCAGGACGGTCCGCCCGGGTCGCCGCAAAGCCCGTCCCGAGCCGCCCCGGCAGCCGCCCGACGGTGGCCGGGTCAGCCCGCCACCGCCTCCTTCAGCGGTCGCGCCGGGTCCGCGAGGACGCCCGCGTCCAGCGTGCGCCCCGACTCGATCAGCCGCCGTCCCTGGGCGAGATCGCGCGGTCGGCCGACGGCCAGCAGGGCGACCAGGCGGTCCTCGCGCAGCCAGCACAGGGTCCAGGCCGCCTCCCCCGGCGCGCCGCGCCAGACCGTGCGGTCGGCGGCCGCGTGGTGACCGGCGTACTGCACGAAGCGGCCGAACTGCTCCGACCAGAAGTACGGCACCGGGTCGTAGGGCGCGGTGTCGGCCTCCAGGATGTCGGCGGCGACCGTGCGGGGGCCCTGGAGGGCGTTGTCCCAGTGGTGGACGAGCAGCCGGTCGCCGTAGCGGGCCGAGGGGAACGAGACGCAGTCGCCGACCGCGTACACGTCCTCGGCCGAGGTGCGCAGCCGGTCGTCGGCCAGGACCTCGCCGTACCGGCCCAGCTCGATGCCCGAGCCGGCGAGCCAGGCGGTGGCGGGACGGGCGCCGATGCCGACCACGACGGCACCGGCGGGCAGCCTGGTGCCGTCGGAGAGCACGACGGCGCCGGGCTCGACGTGCTCCACCCTGGCGCCGGTGCGCAGCTCGACGCCCGCCGCCTCGTACCAGTCGGCCATGGGCGCGGCGGCCTCCTCGGGCAGCGCCTCGGCCAGCGGCCGGTCGGCGGCCTCGACGACGGTGACCGCGCAGCCCGCCTCGCGGGCGGCGGTGGCGAACTCGGCGCCGATCCAGCCCGCGCCCACCACGACGACGTCGTGCTGTCCGGCGAGGACCGGGCGCAGCCGCTCGGCGTCGTCCAGGGTGCGCAGGAGGTGCACGCCGGGAGCGTCGTCCGTGCCGGGCAGCCGGACGGGTTCGGCGCCGGTGGCCAGGACCAGCGCGTCGTACGGGACGGGGCCCGCCTCGGTGTCCAGCTCGTGGTCGGCGGGGCGGACTCCGAGGGCCGCGACGCCGAGCCTGAGGTCGATGCCGAGCGAGGCGAAGTCCACGTCGAAGGCGGAGTCCTCGGTCTTGCCGAGGAGGAGGGCCTTGGACAGCGGCGGCCGGTCGTACGGCTTGTGCGGCTCGTCGCCGATCAGGGTGATGGTCCCGGCGAAGCCCTGCTCGCGCAGGGCGACCGCGGTCTGCACCCCGGCCATGCCCGCCCCCGCGACGACCACGCGCCGCCCGCCCGCCCCGCTCTCCCGCGGTGTCTGCTCGCTCACCCGGCCACCTTAGACGGCGGCCCCGGAACCTGACAGCCCGTCATCCCCGGGAAGATCGCGCGAGTCCCCCGCCCGCTCCACCGGTTCCTCCACGACGCTCGTCCCCGAGCCCGGCCGCGACTCCCACTCCCAGGTCTCCTCGAGCCGCACCCGCCCGTCCGCCAGCTCCACCACGTGCGACACGCAGTGCCCGGAGGCGGTGGTGCCGTCCTGCCGGAGCTGGACGTACCGGAAGTCGAGCCGGTCGCCCTCGCGGGTGCCGACCAGATGGCCGCGCACCACGTCGCCGCCCGCGTACTCGGCCCAGACCTCGCCGTCCCGCTCGTGGTACGTGAACCGGGTACGGGTGCCGACCTGTCCTGGCGACTGGTCCGCGACCGGGGAGAGGACGAGGCCGTCGAGGGAACGGGCCATGAGGGGGCTCCTTTGTCGATGGTCCGGCGCTGCCGGATGCCGCTGCCGCGTGCCGTGACGCGCTTTCCCCCCGGCGTGCGCCGAGGGCTAGGGTGGCCACGGTAGAAGCACTCGCGGGAGCCCGGACGCACCGGGCTGAGAGGGAGGCTGGCGGCCTCCGACCGTACGAACCTGATCCGGGTCATGCCGGCGAAGGGAGGGGCTGGACGCCCATGCACGCACGTACGTCCGGAAAACCGGGTCCGCACGTCCACGGGACCCCAGGCGCGGCGGACACGAGCGACGTGCTCGTGATCGGCGGCGGGATCATCGGCCTGGTCACGGCCTGGCGGGCAGCGCAGCGCGGACTCGCCGTCACGGTGGTGGACCCCGAGCCCGGCGGCGGGGCCGCCCGGGTCGCGGCGGGGATGCTCGCCGCCGTCACCGAGCTGCACTACGGCGAGGAGGCGCTGCTCGCCCTCAACCTGGAGTCGGCCCGCCGCTACCCGGACTTCGCCGCCGAGCTGACGGAGGCGACCGGGCTCGGCCTCGGCTACCGCCGCTGCGGCACCCTCGCGGTCGCGCTCGACGCCGACGACCGCGCCCACCTGCGCGAACTGCACGCGCTCCAGCTCCGCTCCGGCCTGGAGTCGGAGTGGCTGACCGGTCGCGAGTGCCGCCGTCTGGAGCCGATGCTCGCGCCGGGCGTGCGCGGCGGGCTCCGGGTGGACGGGGACCACCAGATCGACCCGAGACGGCTCGCCACGGCCCTCGTGCTGGCCTGCGAGCGGGCCGGGGTGGTGTTCCACCGGGCATGGGCCGCGCGTCTCGACACGGCCGGCGACCGTGCCGTCGGCGTCACCGGCGAGGACGGCAGCGTGCTGCGCGCCCCCCGGGTGGTCCTCGCGGGCGGCAGCACCAGCGGGCGGCTCACCGGGGTTCCCGAGGACGTGCTGCCGCCGGTGCGCCCGGTCAAGGGCCAGGTGCTGCGGCTGACCGTGCCGCCCCGGTACGCGCCGTTCCTCAGCCGGACCGTGCGTGCCGTGGTGCGCGGCGGCCACGTCTATCTGGTGCCCCGCGAGAACGGCGAGCTGGTCGTCGGCGCCACCACCGAGGAGCAGGGCTGGGACACCACGGTGACCGCGGGCGGGGTGTACGAGCTGCTGCGCGACGCCCACGAGCTGGTGCCCGGGATCACCGAGCTGCCGCTGACCGAGACCGGCGCCGGACTGCGCCCCGGCTCCCCCGACAACGCCCCGCTGCTCGGCCCCTCCGGCCTGGACGGGCTGCTGCTCGCCACCGGCCACCACCGCAACGGCGTGCTGCTCACACCCGTCACCGGCGACGTCATGGCGGACCTGCTCACCGGGGCCGAGCCGCCGGAGGCCGCGCGCCCGTTCACCCCGGACCGGTTCGCCGCCCCCGTCCCCGCAGCCGCCGCATCCACCACCTTGGAGCACTCCGCATGAACATCTCCGTCAACGGGGAGCCCCGCGAGGTGGCCCCCGGCACCGCCCTCGACGCCCTGGTGCGGACCCTGACCCCGGCCCCCTCCGGAGTGGCCGCCGCCCTCAACGAGACCGTCGTCCCGCGCACCCGCTGGGCCGAGACCGGCCTGGCCGAGGGCGACCGGGTCGAGGTGCTGACCGCCGTGCAGGGAGGCTGAGCCATGAGCGACGATCCGCTGGTCATCGGCGACCTGACCCTGAACTCCCGGCTGATCATGGGCACCGGCGGCGCCCCCAGCCTCGACGTCCTGGAGCGCGCCCTGACCGCCTCCGGCACCGAGCTGACCACGGTCGCGATGCGCCGCGTCGACCCGGGCACCCACGGCTCGGTCCTCTCGGTCCTGGAGAAGCTGAACGTACGGGTGCTGCCGAACACGGCCGGCTGCTACACCGCGGGCGAGGCCGTGCTCACCGCCCGCCTTGCCCGCGAGGCGCTCGGCACCGACCTGGTGAAGCTGGAGGTCATCGCGGACGAGCGGACCCTGCTGCCGGACCCGGTGGAGACCCTGGAGGCAGCCGAGACGCTGGTGGACGACGGCTTCACCGTGCTGCCGTACACCAACGACGACCCCGTTCTCGCCCGCAAGCTGGAGGACGTGGGCTGCGCGGCCGTCATGCCCCTGGGCTCACCCATCGGCTCCGGGCTCGGCATCCGCAACCCGCACAACTTCCAGCTGATCACCGAGCACGCGCGCGTGCCGGTGATCCTGGACGCGGGCGCGGGGACGGCTTCGGACGTGGCGCTGGCGATGGAACTGGGGTGCGCGGGCGTGATGCTCGCCTCGGCCGTCACCCGGGCGCAGGAACCGGAGACGATGGCCGCCGCGATGCGGCACGCGGTGCTGGCCGGGCGCCTGGCGCGACTGGCCGGGCGCATCCCGCGCAGGCACTTCGCCGAGGCGTCCTCGCCCGTCGAGGGGCGCGCGCACCTGGACCCCGAGCGCCCCGCGTTCGGCTGAGTGCCTCGTCACAGCTCTGCCGCAATCCGTCCCGGCGGCCTCATTCCGGGACGGGAGTGCCGGTCCTCCCTCGTAGACTCCTTCGCGTGGATGCAACACTTCAGGACCCCCTTGTCGGGCAGGTGCTCGACGGCCGCTATCGCGTCGACGCGCGGATCGCCGTCGGCGGGATGGCCACGGTCTACCGGGCCCTGGACATGCGCCTCGACCGGGTGCTCGCCGTCAAGGTGATGCACCCGGCGCTGGCCGCCGACCGGGCGTTCGTGGAGCGCTTCATCCGCGAGGCCAAGTCGGTCGCCCGGCTCTCCCACCCCAACGTGGTGCAGGTCTTCGACCAGGGCACCGACCGCTCGTATGTCTATCTGGCGATGGAGTACGTCGCCGGGTGCACCCTGCGCGACGTACTGCGCGAGCGCGGGGCGCTGCGTCCGCGGGCCGCCCTCGACATCCTGGAGCCGGTGCTGGCCGCGCTCGGTGCCGCGCACCGGGCCGGGTTCGTGCACCGGGACATGAAGCCCGAGAACGTGCTGATAGGGGACGACGGCCGGGTCAAGGTCGCCGACTTCGGTCTGGTGCGCTCGGTGGACACCGTGACCAGCACCACCGGTGCCGTCCTCGGCACCGTCTCCTACCTCGCCCCGGAGCAGATCGAGCGGGGCGCCGCCGATCCGCGCGTGGACGTGTACGCGTGCGGTGTCGTGCTCTACGAGATGCTGACCGGCGCCAAACCGCACTCCGGCGACTCCCCCGCGCAGGTGATCTACCGGCATCTGAACGAGGACGTGCCCCCGCCGTCGGCGCTGGTCCCCGGGCTCGCGCCCGCGCTGGACGCGCTGGTGGCCGCCGCGACCGCGCGCACGGCCGCCGAGCGGCCGGCCGACGCGGCCGCGCTGCTCGGCGAGGTGCTGCGGGTGCGCGCCGCGCTCACCGAGGAGCAGCTCGACGCCGAGCCGCCGGGCGCGCTCACGGCCGGGCACGACAACGCCGAGGACCGTACGAGCGTGATCCCGCGCTCGCTGGCCGTGCCGCGCCCGCTGCCGGTGGGCGAGCCGGACGGCACTCCCGGCGGCGGTGACGTGCAGTACACGGCCCGTCTGGAGGCCGACGCCCTGCCGTCCCGGCGCTCCGGCGCCCGGCCCCGGCGCGGGCTGCTCGCGCTGGTCGCCGCCCTGGTGGTGCTCTTCCTCGGCGTGGGCGTCTGGTACGTCAACGCGGGCCAGTTCACCAAGGTCCCGCCGCTGCTGTCGCGCACCGAGGCGCAGGCCAAGAAGCGGCTGGAGTCGGCCGGTCTGAACGTGGGAAAGGTGCGCCACGCCTACAGCGACGCCGTGGAGCGGGGTCAGGTCATCGACTCCGACCCGTCGGTGGGCGCCCGGATCCGCGACCACGGTGCGGTGGGCCTGACGGTCTCGCTGGGCCCGCGGACGGTGAAGGTGCCGGACCTGACCGGCCGTACCCTGGCCGCGGCCCGGGACCGGCTGAAGTCGGCCGGTCTGGAGCCGGGCATGGTGACCCGGGAGTTCAGCGACGACGTCGAGCGCGGCTCGGTGATCTCCACGACCCCCGACGCGGGCACCGAGCGGCACGCGGGCTCCGCGATCGCGCTGGTCGTCAGCAAGGGCCGTCAGGTGGACGTCCCGGACGTCACCGGCGAGGACGTGGAGGACGCCACCCGGGACCTGACCAACGCGGGCCTGAAGGTGAAGATCGCACCCGAGCGGGTGCACTCGTCCGACGTCGACAAGGACGAGGTGGTCCGGCAGACCCCGGCCGAGGGGACCGCCGCCGAGGGCGACACGGTGACGCTGACCCTGTCCAAGGGC
The DNA here is from genome assembly GCF_053600675.1 of Streptomyces sp. NPDC005004. Taxonomy (NCBI): domain Bacteria; kingdom Bacillati; phylum Actinomycetota; class Actinomycetes; order Kitasatosporales; family Streptomycetaceae; genus Streptomyces; species Streptomyces sp. NPDC005004. Next base: position 71,297 of record NZ_JBSGAH010000011.1, on the reverse strand, counting down.
CCCGAGATGGCCGTGGTCCCGGACGTGACCGGGCAGGACGTGGAGACCGCGACCAAGGTGCTGGAGGCGGCCGGGTTCCAGGTCGAGGAGGACCGGGGTCTGCTCGGTCTGTTCGGCGACAAGGTGCGCGGGCAGTCGGTGTCCGGCGGCGACAAGGCGCCCAAGGGCTCGACGATCACCCTGACCATCCGCTGACCCGTGGTCCCACCCGCCGACCGGTCCTCTCCGGTGACCGGTCTCACCGCCCTCGGCGGTCCGGCGGGCGGGCCGGCGTGACACCCTGAACGGGTGACGAGCCAGGCCCCCTCCCCCGCATCCGCCCCCCTGTCCGGCGCCCTGCGCAACCCCGTCGGCGGCCATGTGCCGGTGGCCGGCGGACTGCACGCGACCGGCCTCTCCTACGCCCGTGAGCTGAAGGCGGAGACCGTGCAGGTCTTCGTCGCCAACCCGCGCGGCTGGGCCACGCCCGCCGGGAACCCGAAGCAGGACGAGGCGTTCCGCGCGGCGTGCGCCGAGGAGTCGGTCCCGGCGTACGTGCACGCCCCCTACCTGATCAACTTCGGCTCGCACACCGAGGCCACCGTCGAGAAGTCCGTGGAGTCGCTGCGCCACTCGCTGCGGCGGGGCCGGGAGATCGGCGCGCTCGGGGTCGTCGTGCACACCGGCAGCGCGACCGGCGGCCGGGCCCGTGAGGTGGCCCTGAAGCAGGTGCGGGAGCACATGCTGCCGCTCCTGGACGAACTGACCCACGACGACGACCCGTTCCTGCTGCTCGAGTCCACGGCCGGGCAGGGCGCCTCGCTGTGCTCGCGCACCTGGGACTTCGGACCGTACTTCGAGGCGCTCGACGCCCATCCGAAGCTCGGTGTCTGCCTGGACACCTGTCACATCTTCGCCGCCGGGCACGACCTGACGGGGCCCGACGGGATGCGGCAGACCCTGGACCTGCTGGTGGAGACCGTGGGCGAGGGGCGGCTGAAGCTGATCCACGCCAACGACTCCAAGGACGTGGCGGGCGCGCACAAGGACCGGCACGAGAACATCGGCGCCGGGCACATCGGCGAGGAGCCGTTCCGCGCCCTGCTGAACCACCCGGCGACGGCGGGTGTGCCGCTGGTCATCGAGACCCCGGGCGGCCAGGAGGGCCACGCGGCGGACGTGGCCCGGCTCAAGCGGCTCCGCGACGGCTGACGACAGCCGAGGGACAATGCGGGGCGGTGCTCAGAGCTCGGGGCCGTCCCCCGGCTGCTCCTGGTAGGAGTAGCGCTGCTCGCGCCACGGGTCGCCGATGTTGTGGTAGCCGCGCTGCTCCCAGAAGCCGCGCCGGTCGGCGGTCATGTACTCCACGCCGCGCACCCACTTGGGGCCCTTCCAGGCGTAGAGGTGCGGGACGATCAGGCGAGCCGGGAAGCCGTGCTCGGCGGTGAGGAGTTCGCCGTCCTTGTGGGTGGCGAAGACCGACTGGTCGGAGGCGAAGTCCGCGAGACGGAGATTGGCGCTGAACCCGTACTCCGCCCACACCATCACATGGGTGACCTCGGGCGCGGGCGGCGCCAGGTCGAGGAGCGCGCGGGCGGGCACCCCGCCCCATTCGGCGCCCACCATGCTGAACTTGGTGACGCAGTGCAGGTCGGCCACGACCGTGGCGTACGGCAGGGCCGTGAACTCCTCGTGGGACCAGGCGTGCTTGGCGCCGTCGGCGGTTGCGCCGAACACCTGGAAGTCCCAGCGTTCGGGACGGAACTTCGGCACCGGTCCGTAGTGGGTGACGGGCCAGCCGCGCTGGAGGCGCTGCCCCGGCGGAAGTTCTGCCTCTGCGCGTGCTCCGGACGCACGTTCCACCGGATGACCCATGCCTCCATCCTGACAGACCGGAGAGGGTGCATCCGACCAGGCATCACGCCAATGCGGACATACATCACTAAGCATGTACTTACTGGACGAGTTGGGGCACCGGTGAAATCATGCGGCACCATCAGCCAGGATTGCCGGAAGGAGTCCATCCCGATGCAAGGCGACCCCGAGGTCATCGAGCTGCTCAACGAACAGCTCACCGCCGAGCTCACCGCGATCAACCAGTACTTCCTGCACGCCAAGCTCCAGGACCACAAGGGGTGGACGAAGCTCGCCCAGTACACCCGGGCCGAGTCCTTCGACGAGATGCGGCACGCGGAGGTGCTGACCGACCGCATCCTGCTGCTGGACGGGCTGCCCAACTACCAGCGGCTCTTCCATGTCTCGGTCGGGCAGACCGTGACGGAGATGTTCCGGGCCGACCGGCAGATCGAGGTCGAGGCCATCGACCGGCTGCGCCGGGGCGTGGAGATCATGCGCGACAAGGGCGACATCACGTCGGCGAACGTCTTCGAGGCGATCCTGGCCGACGAGGAGCACCACATCGACTATCTGGAGACCCAGCTCGACCTGATCGACAAGCTGGGCGAGGCGCTGTACCTGTCCACCACGATCGAGCAGAGCCAGCCGGACTCGTCGGGTCCGGGCACGGGCGGCTTCTCCACCCACTGAGGACCCGCCCCATCGGCGACCCACAGCGGACCCGTCGAGGACCGCGAGGGGTCAGGCGGCGGCCGGGCGCTGCGGCAGCGCCGCGGAGGCGGCAGCGGTGACCAGCACCGGGGGCCGCTGGGCGATCTGCTCGCGGCGCGGGCAGGCGCCCCGGCCGAGCAGCGCCTGGATGCGGCGGACGCAGCCGCCGCAGTCGGTGCCCGCCTTGCAGGCGGAGGCGATCTGCCGCGGGGTGCAGGCGCCGTCCCGGGCGTGCTGCTCGACCTGCTGCTCGGTGATGCCGAAGCAACTGCAGACGTACACCCGGTTCACCTCCGACGAGAACGCCGTATGCGCCATCCCCGTATCTCGGTGAGGCAAACCTAACCTAACCCAGTGACCGGGGCCCGGGAAAGCGGAAGGGCGCGGATCTCATGTGATCCGCGCCCTACTTCACGCTTCGCGCCGCTTCGGGCTCACTGGTCCCGGTACATCTCCGCGACGAGGAAGGCGAGGTCCAGCGACTGGCTGCGGTTGAGCCGGGGGTCGCAGGCCGTCTCGTAACGCTGGTGGAGGTCGTCGACGAAGATCTCGTCGCCGCCGCCGACGCACTCGGTGACGTCGTCGCCGGTCAGCTCCACGTGGATGCCGCCGGGGTGGGTGCCCAGACCCTTGTGGACCTCGAAGAAGCCCTTGACCTCGTCCAGCACGTCGTCGAAGCGGCGGGTCTTGTGCCCGGAGGCCGCCTCGAAGGTGTTGCCGTGCATCGGGTCGGTCACCCAGGCCACCGTCGCGCCGGACGCCGTGACCTTCTCGACCAGCTCGGGCAGCCGGTCGCGGATCTTGTCGGCGCCCATGCGGACGATGAACGTCAGCCGGCCCGGCTCCCGCTCGGGGTCGAGACGGTCGATGTAGCGCAGCGCGTCCTCGGCCGTGGTGGTCGGGCCGAGCTTGATGCCGATCGGGTTGCGGACCTTGGAGGCGAACTCGATGTGCGCGCCGTCCATCTGCCGGGTGCGCTCACCGATCCACACCATGTGCCCGGAGACGTCGTACAGCTTGCCGGTGCGGGAGTCGACCCGGGTCAGGGCCGTCTCGTAGTCCAGCAGGAGCGCCTCGTGCGAGGAGTAGAACTCGACGGTCTTGAACTCCTCCGGCTCGGCGCCGCAGGCCCGCATGAAGTTCAGCGCCTGGTCGATCTCGCGGGCCAGCTGCTCGTAGCGCTGGCCGGAGGGCGAGGACTTCACGAAGTCCTGGTTCCAGGCGTGCACCTGGCGCAGGTCGGCGTAGCCGCCGGTGGTGAAGGCGCGGACCAGGTTCAGCGTGGAGGCGGAGGCGTGGTACATCCGCTTCAGGCGCTCGGGGTCGGGGATCCGGCTCTTCTCGGTGAAGTCGAAGCCGTTGACGGAGTCGCCGCGGTACACCGGCAGGGTCACGCCGTCGCGGGTCTCGGTGGGCTTGGAGCGCGGCTTGGAGTACTGGCCCGCGATCCGGCCGACCTTGACCACCGGCACGGAGGCCGCGTAGGTCAGCACGGCGCCCATCTGGAGGATCGTCTTGACCTTGGCCCGGATGTCCTCCGCGCCGACGCCCTCGAAGGACTCGGCGCAGTCGCCGCCCTGGAGCAGGAACGCCTCCCCCTTGGCGACGGACGCCAGACGGGCACGCAGCAGGTCGCACTCGCCCGCGAAGACGAGGGGCGGATAGCTGGACAACTCCGCGATCACTTCGCGCAGAGCCTCGGCATCCGGGTATTCGGGCTGCTGCGCCGCGGGCAGGTCTCGCCAGGTCGCCTCTGCGGCGACGGCTCGGGAATCAGCGTTCACGGTCACCTTGTAAACATTACGGGGTCGCAACCCGTGCTCCCGGTTCAGCTCGAAAGGTGAGACGAAGTGACTGCCCCGTGGACGGCCCGCCGGTACGGTAGGGTCTTTCCCATGTTCGCGCCTACGATCCAGAACTGGTGGTGGACCGCTTCTCCGGCGGCCCGCTGACTGCGCGTACTCAAGACTTCGCGAAGGCCGCCCGAGGGGCGGCCTTCGGTGTTTTCCGGGGTCGTCTCCTCGACCGGCGTCCGCCGTCCCGTTTCTCGGACCGACGCAAGAGGACCCCATGAACCCGACCGATCCCACCGGTGCCACCGACCCCGCTCGTACGACCGACCTGGCCCGTCTCGCCGACGACCCGCGCCCCTTCGCCCTGCTGCACCGCCGCACCCCGGGCCGCGAGGAGCCCACGGTGGAGGTGCTGCTCGGCCCCGTCACCGCCCGCGACCGCCTGGCCGACCTGCCCGACGAGGGCCTGGCACTGATCCCGTTCCGCCAGATCCGCGAGCGCGGCTTCGACGTCCGCGACGACGGCACCCCGCTCCTGGTGCTGACCCCCGAGGAGTCCTACGAGGTCCCGCTCGCGCGGGCGCTGGACACCCTGCCGGACCACGCGGTGAGGGTCGAGGACGGCGGGTTCGACGTGGCCGACGACGCGTACGCCGAGATCGTCGGGCGGGTGCTGCGCGAGGAGATCGGGCGCGGCGAGGGCGCCAACTTCGTGATCCGGCGAACGTACCGGGGCGAGATCCCGGGCTTCTCGCGCGCCGACGCGCTGGCGCTGTTCCGGCGGCTGCTCGCGGGCGAGCGGGGCTCGTACTGGACGTTCGTGGTGCACACCGGGGAGCGCACGCTGGTCGGGGCGAGCCCTGAGGCGCATGTCCGGATGTCCGGGGGCACGGTGGTGATGAACCCGATCAGCGGGACGTACCGCTACCCGGCCGGGGGGCCGACGCCGGAGCGTCTGCTGGACTTCCTCGCCGACGCCAAGGAGACCGAGGAGCTCTCCATGGTGGTCGACGAGGAGCTGAAGATGATGTGCACCGTCGGCGATCGGGGCGGGGTCGTGATCGGCCCCCGGCTGAAGGAGATGGCGCACCTCGCGCACACCGAGTACGAGCTGCGCGGCAGGTCCTCGCTGGACGTGCGGGACGTGCTGCGGGAGACCATGTTCGCGGCGACGGTCACCGGCTCCCCGGTGCAGAACGCGTGCCGGGTGATCGAGCGGTACGAGCCGACCGGGCGCGGCTACTACGCGGGCGCCCTCGCCCTGCTGGGCCGGGACGCGGGCGGCGCGCGCACGCTGGACTCCCCCATCCTCATCCGCACCGCCGACATCACCGCCGACGGACACCTGAGCGTGCCGGTCGGGGCGACCCTGGTGCGCGGCTCGGACCCGGCGGGCGAGGTCGCCGAGACCCACGCGAAGGCGGCGGGCGTGCTGGCGGCGCTCGGAGTACGGCCCGCCCGGCCGCGTGCCGAGCGGGCCCTGCCCCGGCTCGCGGAGGACCCCAGGGTGCGGGCCGCGCTGGACGGGCGGCGCGCGGCGCTGGCGCCGTTCTGGCTGCGGATGCGGGAACCGGCAGCGCCGGTCGGCATGCACGCGCTGGTGGTCGACGGCGAGGACACCTTCACCTCGATGCTGGCGCACGTGCTGCGCTCGGCGGGCCTGGAGGTGACCGTGCGCCGCTACGACGAGCCGGGGCTGCGGGAGAGCGCGCTCGCGCACGAGGGCCCGCTGGTGCTGGGTCCGGGCCCGGGCGACCCCGGCGATCCGGCGGACCCGAAGATGCGGGTGCTGCGGGAGCTGACGGCGGCCGCGCTGAGCGCGCATGTGCACGGGGTGTTCGGGGTGTGCCTGGGCCACGAGCTGATCGCGGCGGAGCTGGGCCTGGAGATCGTCCGCAAGAAGGTGCCGTACCAGGGCGCGCAGACCACGGTCGACCTGTTCGGGCGCCCGGAGACGGTCGGCTTCTACAACAGCTTCGTGGCGCGCTGCGACGACGAGGCCGCGGCCGAACTGGCCGCGCACGGCGTGGAGGTGAGCCGCTCGGCCGACGGCGAGGTGCACGCGCTGCGCGCGGACCGGTTCGTCTCGGTGCAGTTCCACCCGGAGTCGGTGCTGACCCTGAACGGGGCGGCGCTGGTCCGGGACCTGGTGCTGCGGACCCGGACCGCGACCGCGTAGCCGCGCCGGCACCCGTCAGCCGAAGAACACCCCGGCCTCCTCGTACAGCTCGGGCTTCACCGTCTTCAGCGTGGCCGTGGCCTCCGCGATCGGGACGCGCACGATGTCGGTGCCCTGGAGGGCGACCATCACCCCGAAGTCGCCCTCGTGGACGCAGTCGACGGCGTGCAGCCCGAAGCGGGTGGCCAGCCAGCGGTCGAAGGCGCTCGGCGTGCCCCCGCGCTGGACGTGCCCGAGCACGGTGGTGCGGGCCTCCTTGCCGGTGCGCTTCTCGATCTGCTTGGCCAGCCACTCCCCGACCCCGGAGAGCCGGACGTGCCCGAAGGAGTCCAGCGACTCGTCCTTGAGCACCACCTCCCCGTCCCTGGGCATGGCGCCCTCGGCGATGACGACGATGGGGGCGTACGACGCCTCGAAGCGGGAGGTGATCCAGCCGCACACCTGGTCCACGTCGAAGCGCCGCTCGGGGATGAGGATGACGTTGGCGCCCCCGGCGAGCCCGGAGTGCAGGGCGATCCAGCCCGCGTGCCGTCCCATGACCTCGCAGACCAGGACCCGCATGTGGGACTCGGCGGTGGTGTGCAGCCGGTCGATGGCCTCGGTGGCGATGTTGACGGCCGTGTCGAAGCCGAAGGTGTAGTCGGTGCCGGAGAGGTCGTTGTCGATGGTCTTGGGCACCCCGACACAGGGCACCCCGTGCTTCTCGTACAGCTCGGCGGCGACCCCGAGGGTGTCCTCGCCGCCGATCGCGATCAGGGCGTCCACGCCCTCCTCGCGCAGGTGCTCCCTGACCCGGCGCACCCCGTCCTCCTCCTTGAGCGGGTTGGTCCGCGAGGAGCCGAGGATGGTGCCGCCCCGGGGCAGGATGCCGCGCACGGCGGGGATGTCCAGCGGGACGGTGCGGCCCTCCAGCGGGCCACGCCAGCCGTCCTTGAAGCCGGTGAAGTCGTACCCGTACACTTGCACGCCCTTGCGGACGATGCCTCGGATGACGGCGTTGAGACCCGGGCAGTCGCCGCCCCCGGTCAGTACTCCGACGCGCATGGAATGTCCCTTCGCCGAGGTGTCCCGACCCAGCCACGTTAATCGTGATACAGCTCACGCACCGAGGTGGGAAGGGCGATTCCGGTGAATCACGGGTCGGCGCGGGGGCTCACTCGTCGTCGAGACCGCGTTCGATGGCGTAGCGGACCAGCTCGACGCGGTTGTGCAGCTGGAGCTTGCCGAGGGTGTTCTGGACGTGGTTCTGGACCGTGCGGTGCGAGATGACCAGGCGTTCGGCGATCTGCTTGTAGCTCAGCCCCTTGGCGACCAGGCGCAGCACCTCGGTCTCCCGGTCGGTGAGCCGGGGCGCGCCGGGGGCGTCGGTGTCGGGCGCGGGAGCGGGCTCGGCGGCCAGGCGGCGGTACTCGCCGAGGACGAGTCCGGCCAGGCCCGGGGTGAACACCGGGTCTCCGGCGGCGGTGCGGCGTACGGCGTCGGTCAGTTCCCCGGTGGAGGCCGACTTCAGCAGATAGCCGGTGGCGCCGGACTTCACGGCCTCCAGCACGTCGGCGTGCTCGCCGCTCGCGGACAGCACGAGGACGCGCAGGGCCGGGTCGTGGGCGACGAGTTCCTTGCACACCTGGACGCCGGGCTTGGCGGGCAGGTTCAGGTCGAGCACGAGCACGTCGGGGGCGGCGGCCTTGGCGCGGCGTACGGCCTGTTCGCCGTCGCCCGCCGTGGCGACCACGGCGAAGCCGGACTCGGCCAGGTCGCGGGCGACCGCGTCGCGCCACATGGGGTGGTCGTCCACCACCATGACCTTGATCGGGTCGTGCTCCGTCATCGCTTCTCCGCCTTCCCGCGCGCCCCTTCGGCGCTCTTCGGTACCGTCAGCTCGACCTCCGTGCCCTGGCCCGGCACCGAGATCAGCTCGGCGCTGCCGCCGAGGTCGCGCAGCCGTCCCCGGATCGACTGGGCCACGCCGAGCCTGCCCTCGCCCTCGGCCTCGGCGAGCCGGCCCTCGGGGATGCCGGGGCCGTCGTCGCGGACGGTGACCACGATCGCGTCGGGCTCGTCCTCGACCAGGATCCAGGCGCGGGCCTCGTCGCCCGCGTGTGCGCGCACGTTGTCCAGGGCGGCCCCGACGGCGGCCGCCAGCTCGCGCGCGGCGGCCGGGGGCAGCGGCACCGGGGCGCCCGGCTCGGCCAGGCTCACCCGGGCCCCGGCGTAGGGGGCGAGCAGGGTGCGCAGGTCGAGCGGGCCGTCGTCCGGGGTTACGGCGACCTCGTCGCGAGGTGTCCCCTGGCCCGCGTCCAGCGGGATGCGGGAGAGCGGCAGCAGGCCGCCGGAGACCAGGGTGCGCAGGGCGACCTCCTGCTCGCCGGCGAGCCGCCCCAGCTCGGCCGCCTCGCCGCCGATGACCGCGCCGCGCCGCTGCACCATCGCGAGCACCTGGAGCACGCTGTCGTGGATGTCGCGGGCCAGGCGCTCGCGTTCCCGGGTGGCGGCCTCGATCTCCAGGGCGCGGGCGAGGGTGCGCTCGGAGGCGCGGGCGACCTCGACGACGTAGCCGATGGCGATGGAGGCGAGCCAGACCAGGATGACGTTGTGCACGGTGTCGCGGGTCGGGGCGCCGCGCTCGATCAGGTTGGCGGCGGCGACGGCCGTGGAGGCGATCGCGGCCCAGCGCCAGCCCCCCTTGAGGGCGAAGGCCAGCACCGCCCCCGCCGTCCATATCGACGGCAGGGTGGGTCCGCCGCCCGCGATCCGCGCGGGGTCGTCGGTGAACGGGGTGAGCAGGATGCCCGTCACGGCGACGGTCAGGTCGGCGGCGAGGAAACGCCGGGTGCAGCGCTCGGCGCCGGTGACCCGGGGCAGGGTGGCGGCCGTCCATACGAGGAGGACCGCGTAGTACGCGACGGCCGCCCAGGGGCGTACGAAGTGGCCGAAGGCGGTGACGCCCAGACCGATGGCGTACAGCGCCGTCAGGACGCGGTACCCGGCGAGCGCGCGCCACAGCGGCAGCTCCACCGACATCCGCAGGACCCGTTCACGCCCGGCCACGACCGCCCCCCGTCTCCCCCGGCACCGCTTCCCCCGCCGCACCCCCGGCGCGACCGCCGGTCCCGGCCCTCTCCGGCTGGTCCCCGGCCTTCTCCGGCTAGTCCCCGGTGGCCCCGGCCCCCGCCGCGGCCTCCTTGGCGGCCTTCGCCGCCTCCGCGATCTGCCGCTTGGCGGCGGTCGCGTACATGTCCACGTACTCCTGGCCCGAGAGCTTCATGATCTCGTACATGACCTCGTCGGTCAGCGCGCGCAGCACGAACCGGTCGTGGTCCATGCCCTGGTAGCGGCTGAAGTCGAGCGGCTTGCCTATCCGGATGCCGGGCCGCATCAGCTTCGGCATCACCTTGCCGGGCGGCTGGATCTTCTCGGTGTCGATCATCGCGACCGGGATGACCGGCGCGCCGGTGGCCAGCGCCACGCGTCCGAGGCCGCCGGGCTTGCCCCGGTAGAGCCGGCCGTCGGGCGAGCGGGTGCCCTCGGGGTAGATGCCGAACAGCTCGCCGCGCTTGAGCACGTCTATGCCGCTCTTGATCGCCGCCTCGCCCGCGCCGCGCGCGCCGGAGCGGTCCACGGGGAGCTGTCCGACGCCCTTGAAGAAGGCGGCGGTCAGCCGGCCCTTGACGCCCGGGGTGGTGAAGTACTCCGCCTTGGCGATGAAGGTGACCTTGCGGTTCAGCATCGTGGGGAGGAAGAACGAGTCCGAGAAGGACAGGTGATTGCTCGCCAGGATCGCGGGGCCCTCGTCCGGGATGTTCTCCAGACCCTCCACCCAGGGCCGGAAGGCGACCTTGAGCGGCCCTCCGATGGCGAGCTTCATCGTGCCGTACAACACCCGTGTTCCTCCTGAGTTCCGTCGAACAGACCTTAACCCGGTCCGCGGCCGATGGACCCGACGACCCTGGTCGGTGTCGGTACGGTCGCGTACGGTGAAGCACATCCGCCGGTTCCGCACGCCGCTTTCCCCGAACCGTCCCGCACGCACCGGAAAAATCCCCTTCGCCCTTCTTCGAACAGGAGCCCCAAGGTGCCGGTCCTTCCCGGAGCAGAGCCGTACCGTCACGAAGGCGGGGAGGTGGGTGTCCTCCTCTGTCACGGCTTCACCGGCTCGCCCCAGTCGCTGCGCCCGTGGGCGGAGCACCACGCCGCGCACGGCCTGACCGTCTCGCTGCCCCTGCTGCCCGGGCACGGCACCCGCTGGCAGGACATGGCGGCCACCAACTGGGAGGACTGGTACGCGACGGTCGACCGCGAGCTGCGGCTGCTCGCCGAGCGCTGCTCCCAGGTGTTCGTGGCCGGTCTTTCCATGGGTGGCGCGCTGTCCCTCGCGCTGGCCGCGCGGCACGGCGACCGGATCGCCGGGGTGGTCGTCGTCAACCCGGCGAACCGGGTGCACGGCCTGTCCGCGTACGCCCTTCCGGTGGCCCGGCACCTCGTGCCCTCCACGAAGGGCATCGCCAGCGACATCGCCAAGGCGGGCGCCGAGGAGCTGGGCTACGACCGGGTGCCGCTGCACGCCGCGCACTCGCTGCGGGAGTCCCTGCGCCGTCTGGACGGCGAGCTGCCGCGGGTCACCCAGCCGTTGCTGCTGCTGCGCAGCGCGCGGGACCATGTGGTTCCGGCGGCCGATTCCGCCCGGGTGCTGAGCCGGGTGTCCTCGACGGACGTAACGGAGATCGTGCTGGAACAGAGTTACCACGTGGCGACGTTGGACCACGACGCGGACCGGATCTTCGAGGAGAGCCTCGCATTTGTCGGCCGGCTCGCACCCCGTGCCGACGAGGAAGGGACGGCCCCAGTTGGCTGAGCACGACTCCGATCGCGAGGACCGCGAGGAGCGCGAGCCGGACGAGCCGGGTACGACGGACGTGCCCTTCGACGAGGACGCGGCCTGGAAGGCGATCGTCGCCGGGTACGGCGCGGAGCCGCCGGACCCGCCGGGTTCGCGGCCGTTCAGACCCGTCGAGGATCTGGCGCTGCCGGAGATGGACCCGGAGAAGCCCGCCGTGCCCCCCGGCGCGGACGGCGAGACGAAGAAGGACGCGGACCGGGGCGGCGACGGGGAGGAGCCGGGTGCGCCCCGGCCCGCCCGTCCGCTGGGCAGCTCGGTCTCGTTCGCGCCCGGCGTCGGACCGCGGACCGGGCCGCGCGACCACAGCGCGCCCGAGCCCTCCGACGACGACTTCGACGGGGACGACGAGGGCCACTTCGTACCGCCCGAGCCGCCACCGCTGCCGGTGGCGGACACCACCGCGAAGTTCGCCTGGCTCGGCGTGATCGGCGGCCCGGTGCTGCTCCTGCTGGCGGTGCTGCTCGGCTGGGAGATGACCTGGTGGCTGGCGACCTGCGGGATCGGCGGCTTCGTGGGCGGCTTCATCACGCTGGTGACGCGGATGCGCACGGACGACGAGGACGGCGGCGGCGACGACCCCGGGCGCGGGGCCGTCGTCTGACGCGCTCGCCCGCGGCGCGGGACTCGCTACGGCGCGGGACTCGCTACGGCGCGGGGATTCTGAGGGCGGCCAGGACCGGGAGGTGGTCCGAGGCCGCCCTCAGGTCCGCCTCGGTGACTCCCGGCAGGTCCACCGGCACCCCGCAGGCGAGCACCTCGATGCCCTTGGTGGCGAAGATCGCGTCGATGCGGCGCTCGGGCGCGGTCGCCGGGAAGGTGTACTCCGCTCCCTGCGGGGCGGCGGTCCGGCAGTCCTGGAGTCCGGCGGCCAGGCCGCGGAAGGTGTGGCCCTCGGGGTCCTCGTTGAGGTCGCCGCCCGCGATCGCGTGCTCGGTGCTCATCCCGGCGAGGCGGTCAAGGAGTGCGGCGCCCTGGTCCCGGCGCTCGTCCCGCTGGAGGCTGAGGTGGCAGCTCAGGACCCCGAGGCGGGCCCGTCCGAAGCGGACTTCGGCGGTGGCGAAACCACGCCGGTGCAGTCCGGGGGTCAGGGGCAGCAGGACGTCCTCGGTGCGGGCGACCGTGGCGCGCAGCGAGCAGAGGATCGCGGGGCCCGCGGCGGGGGCTCCGCCGGTGAGGTAGGTCAGGCCGGTGGCGTTCGCGAGACGGGCGAGCTTCTTGCGCCAGCGGAAGAAACGGGGGGCCTCTTGGAGGAGGACGAGGTCCGGGGCGCAGGCGGTGACGACTCCGGCGAGGGCGTCGGTGTCGTCCCTGAGCGAGCGGACGTTGTAGGTCAGGACCCGGATGACCGCCGAACCGTCGGGTTCGGTGCGGGAGTTGGGGAACGGGGTTGCCATGCGGTCAACCTACGCGGTTCCGGTGTCCGGGCGCCTCGTGGGTCAGGGGCGCGGGATCGTTCGCGACTGCCGGTCGTGCGCGGCTGGTCGCGCGGTTCCCCGCGCCCCTCGAAACAAGAACCAGTGGGCCTTACATCACCGGGTCGGGCTCTCGGGCCAGGTCGGCCGCGCCCACCATGCCCGCCTTGTTGCCGAGCTGGGCCGCGATGACGTCGGCCACCGGGCGCCAGTTGCCGCCGACCAGCCAGCGCTTGTAGGACTTGCGGATCGGGTCGAGGACCAGTTCGCCCTCGTCGGAGAGACCGCCACCCACGATGAACGCGGACGGGTCGAACAGCGAGGCCAGGTCGGCCAGGCCGGCGCCGGCCCAGCGGGCCAGCTCGCGGTAGGAGTCGACGGCCACCGGGTCGCCCTGACGGGCGGCCATGGAGATGTGCTTGCCCTCGATGCCGTCGGGGGTGCCGTCACCGAGGCCGAGCAGAGTCTCGGCGTTCTCGGGGGTGGCGTTGGCGCGCTGCTTGGCGTAGCGCACCAGGGCGCGCCCGGAGGCGTACTGCTCCCAGCAGCCCTGCGAGCCGCAGCCGCACAGCAGTCCGTCCGGGACCATCCGGATGTGGCCGAACTCGGCGGCCACGCCGAAGTGCCCCCGGCGCAGCTTGTTGCCGATGATGATGCCGCCGCCGAGGCCGGTGCCCAGCGTGATGCAGATGACGTTGCGGTGGCCCTTGCCCGCGCCGAACTTGTACTCGCCCCAGGCGGCCGCGTTGGCGTCGTTCTCCACGATCACGGGGAGGCCCACGCGGGCCTCGACCTCGTCCTTGAGCGGCTCCTGGCGCCAGTCGATGTTGGGCGCGAAGTACACGGTGGAGCGCTGGCGGTTCACGTAACCCGCCGCGCCGATGCCCACGCCGACGATGTCGTGCCCGGCACGCGCGCCCTCCACGGCCGAGGCGATGGCGTCCACGATCGCCCCGGGCGTGCTGGGGGTCGGCACCTTGAAGGTCGAGAGGATGTTGCCTTCCTCGTCGACCACGCCGGCCGCGATCTTGGTGCCGCCGATGTCGACGCCGATGGTGAGTCCCATGAATCCCTCAGTTCCGGTCGAGCCCCGCTATGGCCAACGGTACCCGAGCCCCTGTGGAGGGAGAGCTGTGGGAGCGCTTCAGTCCAGGTCGATGCGCTCTCCGGGACCTGTGCCCGCGGGGCCGGGACCGTCGCCGCCGCCGTCGCCGGGGGCGGACTCGGGGCCGGCCGTCCAGCGGCGCTCCTGGGAGGTGACGGCGGAGCGGTAGGCGGCGAGCAGTTCGGCGCCGGCGGCGGCGAGATGATCGAAGACGTCCGGATTGCGCTCGACCACCGGCTCGACGGCGGCCTTGGCCTGCTGGACGACCTGGCGCACCACCTGCTGGGCGGCGGGACCGGCCACGGCGCCGAGCAGCGGGGACTGGAGGCCGGACAGCTTGTCGGCCACGGTGTCCACGAGCCTGCGCAGTTCCTCGGCGGCGGAGCCGGGGGGCGGGCCCTGCTGGGCGCGGCGGCGCGCCTTCTCGGCGGCGAGGTCCTCGGCGGTGGCCGTGGCCCAGGCGTCGGCGTCGGCCGCCCGCTCCCCGGCGGGCGCCGCCTTGGGCTCCGGCTCCGGCTCGCGGGGGTCGGGGGCGGGGTGCTCTTCGCTCATGGCGGACTCCTGACTACGGTTCGCGTTGTCGACGTTACCCGAACGGGGTACCCCGTTCATCGTCCCGTCTCGTCCACCGGGCTCATCGTCCGGTCGTCGGCCACAGGGCGGGGTCGGGGGCGAACCGTACGTCCAGGACGCCGTCGCGCAGCGCGGCACCGGCGACGGTGCAGCGGCGCAGGGCGGACGGCAGCGGGACGATCCGGTGGAACTGCCCGGCGCTGACGACGAGTTCGTCCCCGCGCCGGATCAGGTCCAGGCTCTCGCGCACGGCTCCGGGCAGCGGGAGGCGCCACACCAGGACGCCGTCGTCGGCGAGGCGGTCCGTGACGGACCACTCGACCGGGGCGGGCGCGGGGGTGACGGGGGGTACGGCGAGCGCGGCGAGGTCGTCGGCGCCCTGGGGGTCGCGGCCGAGGTGGCGGACGGGGCGGACGGCGTGCTCCCCCTCCCACTCGTCCAGGGCCTTGCGCTGCTGGGCGAGGGGTCCGGCGAGCCAGGAGTCGGCGGGGGCGTCGGGCAGGACGCGGTTGGCGATCAGCGACTCGGGGCGCAGTCCGCGCAGGGCGAGCCCGAGGGTGGCGTCCCGTACGGCTTCGACCCCCGCGGGTCCGGGCTCGGCGACCAGTCGTACGGAGGTACCGGGGTCCGCGAGGACGGCCTCCACGGCGGCCAGTTCCAGGTCCCACCGCCCCGCCGTCTCGTACAGCCAGTCGGCGGGCATCGGCACCCCGGCGAGCCGCCCCAGCATCGGGCGCAGCGCGCGGGCCGCCTGCCGCTCGGGGGGCAGCAGCCTGCGCAGATACCGGCGCAGTTCCTCGGGCAGCGCGAGCAGGGCGAGCGCCTGGGGCAGCGGCGGGAGGTCGACGACGAGCAGTTCGTACCGCTCGGACAGCGCGGCGTCGCGCAGCGCCCGCAGCAGCGACAGCTCCTCCGCGCCGGGCAGCGGGGTCACCTCCTCGGCGTCCAGCCGCGCGGCCCCGAGCAGGTCGAGCACGTTCGCCGCGCGGCTCTGGAACGCGGTCAGGTCCTCCCGGAACCGCCCGGCCGCGTCCGGCCGCCACGCGGTGAGGTTCTCCGCCACCTCGCTCGGAACGGGCCCCGTCACACCCCCCAGCGCGATACCGAGGGTGTCCGCCCGATCGGCGCTGAGCACAAGCGTGCGAATGCCCTCGCGGGCGGCGTCGAGGGCGGTGGCGGCGGCGACACTGGTACGTCCGCTGCCGCCCGGGCCCGTCATGAGGATGGTGCGCATGGAGACGAACGCTAACCGACGCCTCCGGCCGTCCGCGGAGCGGCAGTTGAGGCCGGACGACATGTCGGACGTGCGTCGGGGCCCGGGGAACCGCCCCGCGGACTGGTGGAACCGCCGGGTGGGAGCCGGGGAAGGATCGCGGGCGGGGTCAGGACCCCGTCTCGACCCGCTTCTTCAGACCCGCCAGGGCGCGGTCGATGATGACCTTCTCCGCCTTGCGCTTGATCATGCCGAGCATGGGGATCTTGACGTCGACCGTGAGGCGGTAGGTGACCTCGGTGGCCGCCCCGGCGGGGGCCAGGACGTAGGTGCCGTCCAGGGAGCGGAGCATCTGGGACTTGACCAGGGTCCAGGAGACCTCGTGCTCGCCGGTCCAGGTGTAGGCGAGGGTCTGGTCGTCCTTGATGGCGCCGGCGTCCATGACGAGGCGGACCTGCTCGGCGCGGCCGCGCGGGTCGGCCGCGAGCACCTCCGCCTCCTTGACCTCGCCGGTCCAGTCGGGGTAGCGCGCGAAGTCGGCGATCACCGCCATGACGTCGGCCGGAGCCGCCTCGATCGTGATGCTCGAACTGGTGTGTTCCGCCATCGCCGTGGCTCCTCCAGATACGGACCGAGATGAGGTTCTCGCGCGCGGGCTGCGCACGTGTGTGCAGCGTGAAGGCTACCGCGCCGCCACCCCGCCGCTTTCATCCCACCCGCCGGAACACCGAAGCCGGCCCCGTCGGACGCTCCCGGACCGTCACTCCGGCACCTCGGCGCACGGAGCCGGCCCGGCAGGCGAACCGGCGCCGTCGCTCACCACTCCAGCGCCCACGGCCGCCCGCTCCCGGCGAAGTGCCCCACGTTCACGCACTCCGTCGACCCGATCCGCATCCGGCGCGAGAGCGGCTGGTGGACGTGGCCGAAGAGGGAGTAGCGGGGGCGGGTGCGGCGGATGGCGTCCAGCAGCGCCCGGCTGCCGCGCTCGAAGCGGCGGGCGACCGTGTCGTAGACCAGGTCGGGGACCTCGGGCGGGATGTGGGTGCACAGGACGTCCACTCCGGCCACCGCCTCGATCTTCGCCGCGTACTCCTCGTCGTCGATCTCGTACGGCGTCCGCATCGGCGTGCGCAGCCCACCGCCGACGAAGCCGAAGGTGCGGCCGGCGATCTCGACCACCTCGCCGTCGAGGACGGTCGTGCCCGCGCGGGCGTACTCCGGCCACAGCGGCGGCATGTCGACGTTGCCGTAGGTGGCGTACGTAGGAGTGGGGAAGGCGGCGAACAGCTCGGCGTACTGGCGGCGCACCGCCGACTCGACCGCTGTACGCCGGTCCGTGCCGAGCCCCGCCCACAGCTCGGACCCGAAGGCCCGCGCCTCCTCGAAGCGGCGGGCGGTGCGCAGCTCGACGATGCGGTCGGCGTTGGCCTCGCCGAAGAGGTCGGGGAAGATGCCGCGCGAATGGTCGGCGTAGTCGAGGAAGAGGACGAGGTCGCCGAGGCAGATGAGGGCGTCCGCGCCCTCTCCGGCGCGGGCCAGGTCCCGGGCGTTGCCGTGGACGTCGCTGACGACGTGGACGCGCGTCCGGGCCGTGCGGGCAGCCTTGCGGGCAGGTGGAGAAGCCATGGCGATCAAGGGTAGGCGTGTGCGATGTGCGTGAACAGTGCCGCCGCTGCCTGCGGTTACTCGCCCGTCGGCGGCCATGTCGACTAGTCTGCGCGAAGCAACGCCATCCTGTGTGACGCAGCGAACATCTCGCCCGGCCCCCCTGTCGTAGACGCCATACCGGCGGGTAACGTCCGGGCAGTCCAAGCCGTGCTCCGGATTCCCGCCAGGAGGGGCCCCGAGCACCGCCCGAGCCGTGGACCGCACCGTCGCATCACACAGTGTCGTGGCGCCGGCGCCCTATGAGGAGCAGCAGTCTTGCGCGAGTTCAGCCTTCCGGCCATGTACGAGGTCCCTTCGGACGGCAATCTGACGGACATCGTCCGGAGAAACGCCGCGCAGCACCCGGACGTCGCCGTGATCGCCCGCAAGTCCGCCGGTGTCTGGCAGGACGTGAGCGCCCGTCAGTTCCTCGCCGAGGTCCACACCGCCGCCAAGGGTCTGATCGCCGCCGGAGTGCAGCCGGGCGACCGCGTGGGCCTGATGTCCCGCACCCGCTACGAGTGGACCCTCCTGGACTTCGCGATCTGGAGCGCGGGCGCGGTCACCGTGCCGGTCTACGAGACCAGTTCCCCGGAGCAGGTGCGCTGGATCCTCTCCGACTCGGGCGCGACGGCCTGTGTGGTGGAGCTGGACACGCACGCGGCCGCCGTGGAGGCGGTGCGCGAGGGACTGCCCGCGCTCAAGCACGTGTGGCAGATCGAGGCGGACGGCGTCGCGGAGCTGGGGCGGCTCGGCGCGGACGTCTCCGACGAGACCGTGCACGAGCGCAGCTCGCTCGCCAAGGCCGACGACCCGGCCACCATCGTCTACACCAGCGGCACCACCGGGCGCCCGAAGGGCTGTGTGCTCACCCACCGCAGCTTCTTCGCCGAGTGCGGCAACATCGTGGAGCGGCTGCGCCCGCTGTTCCGCACCGGCGAGTGCTCGGTGCTGCTGTTCCTCCCGCTCGCCCACGTCTTCGGCCGGCTGGTGCAGGTCGCGCCGATGATGGCGCCGATCAAGCTGGGCTGCGTCCCGGACATCAAGAACCTCACCGACGAGCTGTCCGCGTTCCGCCCGACGCTGATCCTGGGCGTCCCGCGCGTGTTCGAGAAGGTCTACAACTCCGCGCGCGCCAAGGCGCAGGCGGACGGCAAGGGCGCGATCTTCGACAAGGCCGCGGACACCGCGATCGCCTACAGCAAGGCGCTGGACACCCCGGCGGGCCCCTCGCTGAAGCTGAGGCTCAAGCACAAGGTCTTCGACAAGCTGGTCTACGGCAAGCTGCGCGCGGTGCTCGGCGGCCGGGGCGAGTACGCGATCTCGGGTGGCGCCCCGCTGGGCGAGCGGCTCGGCCACTTCTTCCGCGGCATCGGCTTCACGGTCCTGGAGGGCTACGGCCTGACCGAGTCCTGCGCGGCGACGGCGTTCAACCCGTGGGACCGGCAGAAGATCGGCACGGTCGGCCAGCCGCTGCCCGGCTCGGTCGTGCGGATAGCGGACGACGGCGAGGTGCTGCTGCACGGCGAGCACCTGTTCAAGGAGTACTGGAACAACCCGGCGGCGACCGAGGAGGCGCTGGCCGACGGCTGGTTCCACACCGGTGACATCGGCACCCTGGACGAGGACGGCTACCTCCGGATCACCGGGCGCAAGAAGGAGATCATCGTCACGGCGGGCGGCAAGAACGTCGCCCCGGCGGTGATAGAGGACCGCATCCGGGCGCACGCGCTGGTCGCGGAGTGCATGGTGGTGGGCGACGGGCGGCCGTTCGTGGGCGCGCTGATCACCATCGACGACGAGTTCCTCGGCCGCTGGGCCGCCGAGCACGGCAAGCCCTCGGGCTCCACCGCGGCCTCCCTGCGCGACGACGCCGACCTGATCGCGGCGGTGCAGGCGGCGGTGGACGACGGCAACGCGGCCGTGTCCAAGGCCGAGTCGGTCCGCAAGTTCCGCATCCTGCCGATCCAGTTCACCGAGGAGTCCGGCCACCTCACCCCGTCGCTGAAGCTGAAGCGGAACGTGGCGGCCAAGGACTTCGCGGACGAGATCGAGGCGATCTACGCCAAGTAGACCGCCCCGCGGGCGCGGTCTACAGCAGTTCCCGCAGCCGCTCGGCCAGCAGGTCCCACCGCCACTTCTCCTCGACCCAGGCGCGTCCGCGCTCGCCCATCCGGCGGCGCAGCGCCTCGTCGGCGAGAAGGGCGGTGATCCGCTCGGCGGCCTCCGCCGGTTCCCCGCCCCGCACGACCCACCCGGTCTCGCCGTCGAGCACGGCGTCGGGCGCCCCGCCCGAGTCCCCGGCGACGACCGGCAGACCGGTGGCGGACGCCTCCAGGTAGACGATGCCGAGCCCCTCGACGTCCAGTCCCCCGCGCCGGGTGCGGCACGGCATGGCGAACACGTCTCCGGCGCCGTAGTGCGCGGGCAGCTCCGACCAGGGCACGGCGCCGGTGAAGCGCACGGCGCCCGAGACTCCCAGCTCCCGTGTCAGACGGCGCAGTTCACGCTCGTAGGGGCCACCGCCCACGATCAGCAGCACCGCGTCCGGCTCGGCGGCCAGGATGCGGGGCATCGCGCGGATCAGGGTGTCCTGGCCCTTCCTGGGCACCAGCCGCGAGACGCACACCACCACCGGCCGGTCCGTCAGCCCGAGCCGGGCCCGCACCTCGGCGCCGCCGGAACCGGGGTGGAAGGTCTTCTCGTCGACCCCCGGCGGCAACTGCACCATCCGCGCCGCCGCCTCGGGGCCGAGCGCCCCCGCGATCCGCGAGCGGGTGTACTCGCCGAGGTAGGTGATCGTGTCCGTGGTGTCCCCGATCCGGCGCAGCAGCCGCCGGGCGGCGGGCAGCTGGGCCCACCCCGCCTCGTGGCCGTGGGTGGTCGCCACCAGCCGCTCGGCACCGGCCTGGCGCAGCGCGGGTGCCATCAGCCCGAGCGGCGCCGCCGCCCCGAACCACACGGAGGTGCAGCCGTGCTCGCGCAGCAGCCCGACCGCCCGCCGGGTCGCCCCCGGGGTGGGCAGCAGCATGGTCGTACGGTCGCGTACGACGGTGAAGGGCTGCTCGGCGTCGAAGGCGGCCGTCGCCTCGGCACCCTCCCGGCCGCGCTTCCAGGTGGAGGCGTAGACGACAATGCGGTCGGGGTCCAGGCGCAGCGCCATGTTGTGCAGGAACGCCTGGATGCCGCCGGGGCGGGGCGGAAAGTCGTTGGTCACGATCAGGGTCTTGTGCATCGCCGCCGACCCTACCGGGCCGCCCGGACCCGTTCGCCCGGCCGGGTTCCGTCCGCGGCGGAGTCTGTGGCAGGGGTACAGCCGTAAAGGACATCATGAGTCTTCCGACGCGCCTCACGCGCGCCATGCGTACGGCCCGCAACCGACCGGCAGGGGATCACGTGGACACCAACGGCGCCCGGCGCTTCCCGGCGGCACCGGCGGCCCTGTGGGCGGCGACCCGCGCCGTGCTGCTGCTGTGCGTGTTCAAGGTGTACGTCTTCCCGGGCCCGGACGTGACCTCGGACGTGTCCGTGATCTACCGGGGCTGGTACGAGGTCCTGCGTCAAGGAACGTTTCCCCTGGACGACGTGACCTGGCAGTACCCGCCCGCCGCCGCGCTCGCGATCCTCTCCCCCGCGCTGCTGCCCTTCCTGGACTACCCGGCCGCCTTCTACGTCCTGGCCTGCGCCGCCGACCTCGTCGTGCTGGCCCTGCTGTGGCGCACGGGAGGGCGTTCCGGGCGCTCGCGGCGCGGTCTGTGGGCGTGGACCGCCGGTGTCCCGCTGCTCGGTCCCACGGTCTACGCCCGCTACGACCTGATGGTGACCGCCGTCGCCGTCGCCGCGCTCCTCGCTGCCGCCCGGCATCCCCGGGTCACGGGCGTGCTGACGGCGCTCGGCGCGATGGTGAAGGTGTGGCCCGCGCTGCTCCTCGTGGGCTCCTTCCGGCGCCGTACCTGGGGCGCGGCGGCGGTCACCGCGGCCGGGCTCGCGGCGCTGTTCGCGGTGTCGATGCCGGGCGCGTTCGCGTTCCTGACCTTCCAGCGGGACCGGGGCACCGAGGTGGAGTCGCTGGGCGCGCTGGTCTTCCACGTGGCCCGGCACTTCGGCTGGGAGGGCCAGGTGCTGCTGAACTACGGCTCGATCGAGTTCCTGGGCCCGTACGTGGACGTGGTGAGCACGGGCGCGCTGGTGCTGACCGGGGCCGCGTTCGGCTGGCTGGTGATCTGGCGGCTGCGGGTGACCCGCAGGAACCCCGCGACGCTCGCGGAGGCCGCGTTCACGGCGGTGCTGCTGTTCACCGTCACCAGCCGGGTGATCAGCCCGCAGTACCTGGTCTGGCTGATCGGCCTGGCCGCCGTCTGCCTGACGTACCGTTCCTCCCGCATGGGCCTCCCGGCCGTGCTGGTGCTCACGGCCTCCCTGGTGACGGTCCTGGAGTTCCCGCTCGGCTTCATCCACGTGGTGACCAGCGACTGGTACGGCGTCACGCTGATGTTCGTGCGCAACGGGCTGCTGGTCGCCGCCACCTTCTCGGCGGGCCGCCGCCTGTGGCGCTCCACGGTGCCTCCGGCGACCGCGGCGCGGGTCACGCCGCGGTCCGCCCCGGCCGACGAGGCGCCGGTCGGCTCCTGACGCGGTCCCGCGGCGGGCTCAGGTGAGCTGGTCGCGGGTGTAGCGGCGCCACTGGGCGGTGAACTCGGCCGGGGTGGTGCCGAGCACGCTCCTGAGCGCCTCCTCGACCGCGCCCGCGCGCCGTTTGTGGGCGCCGACGGCGCGGTAGAAGGCGCGCAGCCGGGGCTCGCCCCAGCGGTCGGCGACCATCCGGCAGGCCAGCCAGCCCGCCTCGTAGGACTGCGCGAGCCGGGTGGGGTCGCTGGTGAAGCCGAAGGACCGGTCGGCGGGGAGTGCGTCCGGGGCGTGCCCCTGGCGCACGGCGCGGGCGAGTTCGGGGGCGATCTCGTCGGGTGTGCGGCCGGTGCCGAGGTAGCCGGTCCAGTCGGCGCAGCCCTCGGAGAGCCACAGCGGGGTGGCCGCGGTGGTGGCGGCGCGGGTGGCGACGTGGGTGGTCTCGTGGGTGAGCACGACCTGCTTGCCGAGGTCGCCGAGCGCGCCGTACGCCTCCGGGTTGACGATCACCCGGTCCGCCGGGGTGTCCTTGGCGCTGCCGGTCTCCGCGGTGGTGACGGCGGCGATCCCCCGGTACTCGGCGGCGGGCGAGCCGAGCAGCGCCGCCATGCCGTTCAGCGTGGGCGGTACGACCACCACGACCCGCCGCGCCCAGCCGGTGCCCCAGGCCCGGGCGGCGGCGGGTACGGCACGGTCGGCGAGCCGGGCGTACCCGCGCAGCTCGGCGGCGGACCGGCCGGTGCCGAGCACCAGGCTGTGGGTGCCCCTGACGGCGGTGACGGTGCCCTCGTCCCAGAGCTGGCGTCCGGCGGAGCGGGCGGGGGCGTCGGCGGTGACGTACCAGCCGCCGGAGGCGGTGCGGCCGAGGGTGAGGGTGCGGCGGGCGAGGGCGGGGGCGGTGTCGTAGCCCGCGATGCGGTAGCGCAGTTCGGCGTCGGCGGCGGCTGTCGTGCCGGTGCGGTGGACGGCGGTGACCCGGTAGGTCCAGGAGGCGAGCGGGAGGGCGCGCAGCCGGGGGTAGGCGGCGCGGCTGCCGGTCGCGGCGTACGCCTGCTCGTCGTGGCCGAGCAGGGCGGTGGCGCGGCGGTCCAGGAGGCGCTGCACCTGGTCCTTGGCCGTGTCGCCGGGGGCGGGCGCGCCGCAGCCGGCGAGCGACAGACAGAGCGCCGCCGCCATGACGCTCCACACCCGTGCCCGGCCGGCCATCGTCCGATCGTAGAGGGTGGGGAGCACCGGTGGCTCAGGGCCTGGTGACCCAGGAGACGGGCATCATGCCGACCGGGTCGAAGCGCACGGCGGCGCCGGGGTGCGGGGCGTGGACGACCTGGCCGTGGCCGACGTACATCGCGACATGGCTGGCGTCGGCGCGGTAGAAGACCAGGTCGCCGGGGCGGGCCTCGCCGAGGGAGACGCGGCGGCCCGCGAAGCGCTGTTCCTGGGAGGTGCGCGGGAGCTGGATGCCCGCGTGGGCGTAGGCCCACTGCATGAGGCCCGAGCAGTCGAAGGAGGAGGGGCCGCTGGCGCCCCACACGTACGGGCGGCCGAGGGCGGAGCGGGCGGCGGCGAGCGCTGCGGCGGCTCGGGCGTCGGGGGCGCCCTGACCGAGGAGGGCGTCCAGACCGGGGCGGCCGGAACGGCCCGCGCGGTCGTAGGCGGCGCGCTCGGCGGCGGGCAGGGAGTCGAACAGACGCCGGGCGGCGGCGAGTTTGGCGCGCACGTTCCGCTTGTGCCGGGCGACGGCCGCGCGGCCGCGCTCCAG
Organism: Streptomyces sp. NPDC005004; assembly: GCF_053600675.1. NCBI lineage: Bacteria > Bacillati > Actinomycetota > Actinomycetes > Kitasatosporales > Streptomycetaceae > Streptomyces > Streptomyces sp. NPDC005004. Next base: position 47,546 of record NZ_JBSGAH010000011.1, on the reverse strand, counting down.
GTCGGCCAGTTTCCCGGCGGCCTCGGCGCGCTCCTGGGCGACCTCGCGCAGGCTGGTGCGCAGCTCGCGGAGCTGTCCGGCCTGCCGGGTGCCGAGGCGGTCGAGGACGGACGCCTGGTCGAGGTAGTGCTCGGGCCGGGCGGAGAAGAACAGCGCGACGGACGGATCGAGGCCGCCGGAGCGGTACTCCGCCCCGGCGAGCGAACCGAGTTCCTCCCGCAGGTCGTTGACCTTCTGCTGGCCGCGCGCGAGGCGGTCCTGGGCTCGGTGGACCTCGCGGCGCAGGTCGTCGGCGCGCTCGTCGGCCCGGTCGTAGTCCTCGGTGGCCCGCTCCGCCTCGGCGTAGAGCCGGTCCAGTTCGGCCCGGGCGCTCGGATGCGGGGTCGCGTGGGCCGGTACGGCGCCGAGCGCGGCGGCCGCGGCCGACAGCACGCACAGGGCGGCGGTGCCCCGGTCGCATCCGGTGGTGGCGAGGCGGCGATGGGCCCCCACGGCAGTCCTTCCGCTGGCGGACATGACCGTTTCCCCGGCACCGGGGACGGGGAGACCCGCGACGCCGGGGAAACGCGCCAGACCATAACCGCAGGACCGGGCGGCGGCCAAAGACCCCGGTGGACACGTACGGTGACGCCCCGCCACCGACGCAGGTCAGGGGCGGGGCGTGCGGTGAGCGGGCGGCGGGGTGATTCGCCCGTTCGGAGGGCTCGTCAGACGCGGACGCCGAACATGAACGGGCCGCCGATGGTGCTCATCGACTCGTAGCGGACGACCGTGCCGGTGCGCGGGGCGTGCAGGATCTGGCCGTTGCCCGCGTAGAGGCCGACGTGGTGGATGTCGTTGAAGAAGAACACCAGGTCGCCGACCTGGAGGTCGTTCACCGAGGTGATGCGGGTGCCGATGTTGGCCTGCTGCTCGGAGGTGCGCGGGATGGTCACGCCGGCCTGGGCGTAGGCCCAGGAGGTGAGGCCCGAGCAGTCGAAGGAGGAGGGGCCGGTGGCGCCGTAGACGTACGGCTTGCCGATCTGGCTCTGCGCGGCGGCGAAGGCGGCGCCCGCGTAGCCGGAGCCCTTGGCGTTGCCGCCCAGCTCGACGCGCTCGGTGGAGGAGCGGTCGGCGCGCGCCTGCTGGTCGGCGAGCTCCTGCTTCTCCTTGGCGGTCAGGGTGTTGAGCAGCTTCTGCGCCTCGGCGAGCTTGCCCTGGACTTCCTGCTTCTTCTTGCCGAGCTCGGTGCGGGTGGAGGCGAGGTCCTTGAGCTTCTCGGTGGCCTCGGCGCGCTCCTGGGCGAGTTCGCGCTGCTTGTCCTGGATCTTCTTCAGACCCTCGACCTGCTGGGCGCTCAACTGGTCCATCGTGGACGCCTTGTCGAGGTAGTCGTCCGGGTCGGAGGAGAGGAAGAGCTGGACGGAGGGGTCGAGGCCGCCCGAGCGGTACTGGGCGGTGGCCATCGAACCCAGGCCGTCGCGCAGCTTGTTGAGGTCCTGCTGACCGCGCGCGACGTTGTCCTGGATGGTGGAGATCTCCTTCTGGAGCTTCTCCTGCTTCTCCTTGGCACCGTTGTACTTCTCGGTGGCCTGCTCGGCCTGCTCGTAGAGCTTGTCGACCTTCGCCTTGACCTCGCTCTTGCCGAGCTTCTCGGTCGGGGCCGCGTTGGCGGCGTTCGCGCTCAGCGCGACAGCGGCGGCGGCCGCTGCGGTCAGCACGGTCACACGCGTGCGGTTCGGCTGCTTGGGTCGACGGTGGGACGCCACGGAGTTGGAACTCCTTCTTGTGAGTGATCACCCGCTAGGAGGTTCGAGCCCTGACCCTAGTGACCCAGTTGTGATCAGTTCAAATCCTCACAGCAAAAAATCCAAACCCACCATGCATTTTTTGCACTCAACTCACAAGATGTGACGCAGGATTGACCCAACGTTGCTCAACAATGCTCTCAATTCGGGCAATGCGTAGGTCCATTGCCTTTAAGGCGCCCTTCAGGACAGCCGCTTGAGAAGTACCGCAGAGGCCACGGGGCGGGCGCCGGAGCGCGCGACTCCGTCGGCGACCTCGCGGTCCGTGGAGGCGACGATCACCGGGCGGCCCGGCGGCTCGGCCCGCACGAGCTGGCGGATCAGCTCGTCGGCGGTGACGCCCGGCTTGGAGAACAGCACCCGGACCCCGCGCGGCGGCGCGAGCAGCACCGGTGCCACCAGTTCGGCGCCGTCGAAGACACAGGTGACCTCGGCGCCGGTCTGCGCGGCGAGCGCGGAGAGCTGGCCGAGGAGTCTGAGCCGCTGCTTCTCCAGGGGCATCTGGGGATAGCCGGTCTTGGTGACGTTGTAGCCGTCGACCACCAGATGCGCCTGCGGCAGCGCCAGCAACTGGTCGAGGATCGCGGGGTCGTGCTCCGACAGGGCGCGGGCCGCGATGTCCTTCGGGGTCATCCGGCCCGGCTCCACCGCGTCCACGGTCTCGGCCGGGCGCACGGACACCGGCGGCAGCGCCAGTTCCCGGCGCAGCCCCTGGGCCGACTCCAGCAGGGTGTCGAGCAACAGCCGCACCCGCATGTCCTCGACGCTGCGACCCTCGCGGACGGCCCGGCGGGTGGCCTCCAGGGCCGCCTCCGCCTCGCCGAGGCGGGCCTTCAGGCGCCGGGACTCGCTCTCGGCCGCGGACACCTGGGTCTGCGCCTCGGCGCGCGCGACGTCCGTCTCGGCCCGCGCCTTGCGCAGCGCGGCCTCCCCGCGCTTGACGTCACTGAGCGCCGAACGCAGCTTGCGGTGCAGCGACTCGGTCTCCTTGCGGGCCGAGTCCAGCTCGGTGCGCAGCCGTTCGGTCTCGGCGCGGGTGTGTTCGCGGGCGTGCGCCAACTCCTCGCGCAGCCGCTCCAGTTCGGCCCGGCTCTCCTCGTCGGCCCGCTCCGCGTCCGCGCGCTGGGCCTCCTCACCGGCCGCCGTGACCAGCTTGACCCAGCCCGTGGGGCGCAGCACATAGGCCGCGGCCGCCACGTCGAGCGGGTCCGCGGCCGGAGGCGGCGAGCCGGAGTCCAGGGCGCCGGACAGCTCCGGCTGCGCCTCTCTGTACCGCTCCCCGATCCGCTGCCGGAACACCCGGTCCGTCTCCAGGGCGGCGGCCATCGCGTTGCCGGCGAACTTGGCGCGGCGGTTGGGGGCGAAGCGGGCGTACTGCCGTAGCTGAGCGGGCAGTTCGGCCACGGTCAGCGAGCCGAAGGCGTCCGAGACGATCTGGACGACCCGTCGGCGCACGCCGTCGGGCAGCGGACGGTCAAGCACCTCGGCGGTGCCGTCGTCCGGCCCCCCGCCCCCGGTCTCCACCATCCGTCACACCCCAATGCCTCTGCTGTCTTCGCGGCCCGCTCCGCTCAGGAGCCGGCGCCCGGCCTGTCCACGAGTTCCACCTGATCCACCGCGTTGCACCAGCGGCAGCGGACCGACTCGATGGTCTCACTGACCACCTCGCGCTCCTCCACGGTGGGTTCCCCGGCCAGGTCGAGATGGACGTACTCGACGACCTTGGAGGAGCGGGTCACGTCGAAGCGGGTGAGGTTGCCGCAGAGAGTGCAGCGCCATCGCGTCGTGGCGGTCGGCAGGGGAACCGTCATCGTGGCTGTTCGCTTCCTTCTCGGATCGGTGCGCGCCGTTCACCGACGCGTGTGGCTCGTAACCCTACGGCCTGCGGGGCATCCGTCGCCCGTCCGTCCACGGCGGCGAGGCGGTGTGTACCAGTGCGTCCGGTTACGTCATGCTCTGTATTCATGATCAGAGAGTGGAGTGCGGGTGCGGGGCGGTCCTTTCGAGCGGCCCGGAGCGCCCCGGCCCCGATGACGTACGGCCTCATCGCCCTGTGCTGTCTGCTCTTCGTGCTGGGCCCGGCCTCGGGTCTGACCCGGGCGTACGGCACCGGGGAGGCGCTGCCGGCGGCGCAGCGGGCGTACTTCCGGCACTGGGGCGTGATCCCGGCCGAGCTGTTCGCCGCGCCGGCGCGGGAGGCGCTGACCCCGGCCACGGCGCTGTTCGTGCACGGGAGCTGGGTGCATCTGCTCGGCAACATGCTCTTCCTCCTCGTCTTCGGGGTCATGACCGAGGAACGGATGGGCCGGGTCGAGTTCACGCTGTTCTACCTCGGCTGCGGCTATCTCGCCCTGCTCGGCTACGCGCTCGCCAACGCGACCTCCGAGCAGTCCCTGGTGGGGGCCTCCGGGGCGATCTCGGCGGTGCTCGGCGCCTTCCTGCACCTCTTTCCACGTGCCCGTGTCACCAGTCTGCTCCCCTTTCTCCTCTTCCTCCCGCTGCGCTTCCCGGCCTGGGTGGTGCTGCCGTTCTGGGCCGGCCTCCAGTGGTTCGCGGCCTCCCGCGCGCCCGAGGGACCCGGGGTGGCCTACCTCGCCCACGTGGTCGGCTTCTGCCTGGGCTTCGGCTACGCGTGGGTGCGGTACGGGCGGAGAGCTAGAGTGAAGGCCGTTCCGGCTTCGGCGTCCGAGGGAGAAAACCAGCCGTGATCACCGCGATCGTCCTGATCAAGACCAGCGTGGACCGGATTCCGGAGATCGCCGAGCAGATCGCCGCCCTGGACAGCGTCAGCGAGGTGTTCTCCGTCACCGGCACCTACGACCTCATCGCCATGGTCCGCGTCGCCCGCCACGAAGACCTCGCCGAGGTCATCCCGGCCCGCATCAGCAAGATCCCCGGCGTGGAGGCCACCGACACCCACGTCGCCTTCCGCACCTACTCCCAGCACGACCTGGAAGCGGCGTTCGCGATCGGCCTGGACAACTAGCCCCTCCGGCGGCTCGGCGGTTCGGCGGTTCACCTCCGCCTGAGTGCCCGGCCGGGAGCCGGAGGGCCGCCGCCGCCCCCACAAGGGCCGACCTGTACGGGATCGCGATCGGCCGCCGCCTCCCCCGCCGGGACCGAGCCGGAGGAATGTCCGGCACGGACCGTCACCCGCCCGGGGATGCCCCGCGCGAACGTGATCGGCCCGCGCGCCCGTACCCCCCTGCCCGGCCGGCGCGGGCCGTCGGCCGCCTCGGGGCGCCGAACCCCCGGGGGGCGCGGGCGCGGTCGGCCGTCGTCCCGCCTCCACCGGACCCGCCCCCGGGGCGTCGCTCAGTCCTCCGGGACGCAGTGGCCGTTCTCCGTGCGGTAGCGCCACCGCGCGCCGTGCTCGACCAGCTCTCGCACGGCCCGTACGAAGCGGTCGACGTGCTCCTCGGGGGTGCCCGCGCCGAAGCTGACGCGGACCGCGTTCAGGGGGGTGTCGGGGGTGTCGCAGGCGGTGGGGGTGTCGGGGGTGCCGTCGAGCAGGGTGCGGACGAGGGGGTGGGCGCAGAAGAGGCCGTCGCGGACGCCGATGCCGTACTCGGCGGAGAGGGCGGCGGCGAGGTGGGAGCTGTTCCAGCCGGCCACCACGAAGGAGAGCACCCCGACGCGCGGGGCGTCGTCCCCGAAGAGGGACAGGACGCGGACGCCGGGCACCTCGGCCAGCCCCTCGCGCACCCGGTGGATCAGCAGCGCCTCCCGCTCGGCCAGGCGGTCGAGACCCGCCTCGGTCAGCGCCGTGCAGGCGGAGGCGATCGCGTAGGCGCCGATGACGTTCGGGGACCCCGCCTCGTGCCGGGCGGCGCCCTCGTGCCACTCCACCTCGACGCGGCCGTCCGCACCCCGTACGACCCGGCGGCTCGCCCCACCGCCCGCGAGGTACGGCTCCGCAGCCGTCAGCCAGTCGGAGCGCCCGGCCAGCACCCCCGAGCCGAAGGGCGCGTACAGCTTGTGCCCGGAGAAGGCCACCCAGTCCACGTCCAGCTCCCGCACGCTCACCGGGTGGTGCGGGGCCAGCTGTGCCGCGTCGAGGACGATCCGGGCGCCGTGGGCGTGGGCCGTCGCCGCCAGCTCGCGCACCGGCCACAGCTCCCCGGTGACGTTCGAGGCGCCGGTGACGCAGACCAGCGCCGGGGCGCCGGTGTCCCGTACGGCGAGGGCCCGCTCCAGCGCGGCCACGGCCGCCTCGGGGCCGCGGGGCGCGGCGAGGACGGTGACCCGGTCCTCCGGCCAGGGCAGCAGCGCCGCGTGGTGCTCGGTCTCGAAGACGAACACCTCGCACCCGGCGGGCAGCGCACGCGCCAGCAGGTTCAGCGAGTCGGTGGTCGAGCGGGTGAACACCACCTGGTCGTCGCCACGGCAGTCCAGGAAGCGGGCCACCGTACGGCGCGCGTTCTCGAACAGCTCGGTGGAGAGCCGGGACAGATGCCCGGCGCCGCGGTGGACACTGCCGTAGTACGGCGCGTAGGCGGCCACGTCGTCCCAGACGCGCCGGAGGGCGGGGGCACTGGCCGCGTAGTCGAGCGCGGCGTACTCCACCTCGCCGCCGGTCACGAGCGGCACGGTGACCCCGCACCCGAGGACGGGCAGCGGAGCGAGGACGGCGGGGGCAGCGGTGAGCACGGACATGAGGAGTCAACTCCCTTGAGGAAGCCCGGAGTCGGCACGCGGGTACGACAAGTCCCGGCACGCGACGACTCGGAGAGAAGAAGAGAAAGGGCGTGCGGAGGCGGGGCTCGACAGCCCTAACGCATTCGCTTGTTCAAGGAAGGCTCCCTCGACCGCGCTTGCCGTAGACCTCGCTGCCTACGGCCTGGTCCTCACCCGGGGCACCCCGCCACGGACGGAGGGTTGCCGGACAGCCGGCCGGGGCCTGTTGGCTGTCACTCGTGACCTGATCGAAAAATTAGCGGGAGGGGGACGGTTCACGCAACCGGCGTCCGGATCGCGGGACGCCGGTCACGTCACGTCGGCACCTCAGCGGTTCGTCGCCGCCACCCACCGCTCCAGCGTCCGCCCGGCCGCCCCGGAGTCGATGGACTCCGCAGCCAGGGCCATGCCGTCGCGCAACTGGTCCGCCAGGGGCGCCCCGGTCGGGTCCAGGGCCACCAGCGCGGCCGCCGAGTTCAGCAGCACCGCGTCCCGTACGGGTCCCGTCTCGCCGCCGAGGAGCCTGCGGGCGACCTCCGCGTTGTACGCCGGGTCGCCGCCGCGCAGGGCGTCCACCGGGACCAGTTCGACGCCGACGTCACGCGGGTCGAAGACCTCCTCGGTGACCTTGCCTTCGCGCACGATCCACACCCGTGAGGGCGAGGTCGTCGTCAGCTCGTCGAGACCGTCCTCGCCCCGGAAGACCAGGGAGGAGTTGCCCCGCTCGGCGAAGACGCCCGCCACGATGGGCGCCATGGCGAGGTTGGCGACGCCGACCGCCTGCGCCCGCACCCGGGCCGGGTTGGTCAGCGGGCCGATGACGTTGAAGACCGTACGGATGCCGAGCTGGCCGCGCGCGGCGCCCACGTGCCGCAGCGCCGGGTGGAACTTGATCGCGAAGCAGAAGGTGATCCCCGCCTCCTCCGCGACCTCGGCCACCCGCCCCGGGCTCAGTTCCAGATTGACGCCGAGCTTCTCCAGCACGTCGGAGGAGCCGGAGGCGGAGGACGCGGCGCGGTTGCCGTGCTTGATGACCTTCGCGCCGGTGCCCGCGACCACGATCGAGGACATCGTGGAGATGTTCACGGTCTTCGCGCCGTCGCCGCCGGTGCCGACGATGTCGACGGTCCGGCCCGGCACCTCGATGGTGTTCGCGTGGTCGTACATCGCCCGGACGATGCCGGTGATCTCCTGGACGGTCTCGCCCTTGGCGCGCAGCGCGACCAGGAACCCGGCGATCTGGGCGTCGGTCGCCTCGCCGCGCAGGAGCCGGTCCATCGCCCAGGCGGTCGCGTCGGCGCTCTGGTCCTCGCCCTCCAGCAGGGAGTTCAGTACGGCAGGCCAGGAACGGCCCGCCGCGGTGTCGCCTCCAGCGGGGGTCACAGCGCTCATCAGCCGCTCCTGTGTGAAAAGTCCTCGTTCGTGGGGCACGCGGGTGCCCACCCCCACCCTATCCAGCCCGAACAGGGCGAAGGGCCCCGCCCGGTCCCCCAAGCTCAAAGGAGCAGGGGGTACCCCATCGGACGGGGCCCTTCGTGCGTTGTGGCGACGCGGGGATCAGTGGTGGCCGTGGCCGCTCGTGATCTCCTTGTACTCCTCGACGGTCGGCTTCGGGATCTGGTTGTCCTCGCCGTAGTAGGCGTTGGACAGCTTCACGCGCAGCCGCTGCGACGCCGTCACCTTGCGCTCGACGCCGTTCTCGTCCACCGTCGCGCCGATCTCGGCCGGCTCGTACTGGTGGTGCGCCGTCAGGGTGTGGAGCTGCTCCTGGCTGAGCGGCTCGTGCACCTCGATGAACTCACCGTGCGGCAGGCGCTTGATGATGCCGGTCTCGCGGCCGTGCAGCACCTTCTCCTTGTCGCGGCGCTGGAGGCCGAGGCAGATCCGCTTGGTGACGATGAACGCGATCACCGGGCCCGCGAAGAAGCCGATGCGGACGAACCAGGTCACGGCGTTGATCGACAGGTGGAAGTGGGTGGCCCACAGGTCGTTGCCACCGCCGACCAGACCGATCATGTAGACCGTGACCCAGGCGACACCGAACGCGGTACGGGTCGGGGCGTTGCGCGGGCGGTCCAGGATGTGGTGCTCGCTCTTGTCGCCGGTGACCCAGGACTCGATGAACGGGTAGACCGCGATGGCCATCAGCACGACACCGAACAGCACCAGCGGGATGAACACACCCAGGACCAGCGTGTGGCCCCAGAAGTTGATCTCCCAGCCCGGCATGTAGCGGACCAGACCCTCGGCGAAGCCCATGTACCAGTCGGGCTGGGCGCCCGTGGAGACCTGGTCGGGGCGGTAGGGGCCCATCGCCCAGATCGGGTTGATCTGCGCGATCGCCGCGATGACCGCGATGACACCGAAGACCAGGAAGAAGAAGCCTCCGGCCTTCGCCATGTACACCGGCAGCAGCGGCATACCGACGACGTTGGTCTCCTTCTTCCCCGGACCCGCGAACTGCGTGTGCTTGTGGTAGAAGACCAGGATCAGGTGAGCCACCATCAGCCCGAGCATGATGCCCGGCAGCAGCAGGATGTGGATCGAGTAGAACCGCGCCACGAAGTCGTGACCCGGGAACTCGCCGCCGAAGAGGAAGAACGAGATGTACGTGCCGACGATCGGCATGGACAGGATCGCGCCCTCGGTGAAGCGCACACCGGTGCCGGAGAGCAGGTCGTCCGGGAGCGAGTAACCGGTGAAACCGGTGAACATGCCGAGGACGAACAGCAGGAAGCCGAACAGCCAGTTGACCTCACGCGGCTTGCGGAACGCGCCGGTGAAGAACACGCGCATCATGTGCACGAACATGCCCGCGAGGAAGATCAGCGCGGCCCAGTGGTGGATCTGCCGGATGAGCAGACCACCGCGCACGTCGAAGGAGATGTGCAGCGTGGAGCTGAACGCCTCCGACATGAGCTGTCCCTGGAGCGGGACGTAACTGCCGTGGTACTCCACCTCGTTCATCGACGGGTGGAAGAACAGCGTCAGATACACACCCGTGAGGATGATGATCATGAAGCTGTACATGCACACTTCGCCGAGCATGAACGACCAGTGGTCGGGGAAGATCTTGCGCATGTTGGCCTTGGCCAGGGAGTAGATCCCCAGCCGGCCGTCGGCCCAGTCGGCGATGCGCTCGCCGGCCGGAGCCTTCCCGCCCGAGCGGGAAGCGTCGTTGTTCGCAGTACTCATCCGCGCTCCCAGAATGCAGGACCGACGGGCTCCGCGAAGTCGCCGAGCGCTTCGAGGTAACCCTCGTCGTTCACGCCGATGTGAAGCTGCGGCAGGGCGTGACCGGCGGGACCGAAGATCACCCGGGCGCCGTCGGAGAGGTCGAAGGTGGACTGGTGGCACGGGCACAGCACGTGGTGCGTCTGCTGCTCGTACAGGGAGATCGGGCAGCCGACGTGGGTGCAGATCTTGGAGAAGGCGACGATGCCCTCGTGCGACCACGCCAGTTCCTGCTTGTCCTTGATGTTCTCCGGCTGGAGCCGGATGATCATCAGGGCCGCCTTGGCGATCTGGTTCTGGAAGTCCTCGTCGGTCTCCTCCAGGCCCTCGGGCTTGGCGAAGGTCAGCGAGCCCACGGCCACGTCCTCGGGACGCAGCGGCTCGTTGGTGTTCACGTTGACGAGGAGCTTGCCCTTCGCCCACAGCGTGTGGCGGAGCGACTTGTGCGGCAGCGGGCCGAGGTCGCGCAGCAGCATCACGCCGGAGAGCGGCACCAGGGCCAGCGCGCCGAACATGGTGTTGCGGATCAGCTTGCGACGGCCGAGACCCGACTCCTTGGCACCCTCGCGGAAGTCCTCGAAGACCTTCGCGCGGACCTCGGGAGAGGCCTCGATCGGGTGACGCTCGGAGGCGACCTCGACGTCCGACATCAGGGTGCGCGCCCAGTGGACGGCGCCCGCGCCGATGCAGAACAGCGCCGTACCGAGGGTCAGACCCAGCGCGAAGTTCAGCGCGCTGATGTGCCCGATCGGGAAGACGAAGATCGCCTTGTCACGCGGGATGGTGACGTACGAGGCGATGAAGCCGAGGGTGGCCAGCATCGAGATCGTGAACAGCAGGGCGACCGCGCGCTCGGACCGGTCGGCGGCCCGCTCGTCGATGTCCTGGATCCGGTGCTCGTGGGGCGGCAGCCCCGGGTCGGCGAACGGGTTCTTCTCGTCCGCGACGCTTACCGCGCCGTGCGCGTGGTCCTGCTCAGCGGGCAGGTTCTCTTCAGAATTGTCTTGGCTACTCATGACTTCTTGGCCTTTGCGGTCCGAGCGGCGACCCAGACGGCTACCGCGATCAGCGCGCCGAGGCCGAAGATCCAGGCGAACAGGCCCTCACTGACCGGCCCGAGGCCGCCCAGCTCCAGACCGCCCGGGTTCACGGTCTCGCTGCCGTTGACCGCGTGCAGGTACGCGATGATGTCCTTCTTGTTCTTCTCCGTCATCGTGGTGTCGGGGAAGGACGGCATGTTCTGCGGGCCGGTCTGCATGGCCTCGTAGATGTGCTTGGGGTCGACACCCTCGAGGCTCGGGGCGTACTTGCCCTTGGTGAGGGCACCGCCCTTGCCGGTGAAGTTGTGGCACTGCGCGCAGTTGGTGCGGAACAGCTCGCCACCCTGGGCGATGTCGGCGCCTTCCGGGCCGTACTGCTCCTTCGTGGGCACGCTCGGGCCGGCGCCCAGCGACGCGACGTACGCGGCGAGCTGGTCGATCTGGGCTTGGGTGTAGATGGTCTTCTTGCGCGGGATCTGGGCCATCTGGGAGGTCGAGGCCGGCATACGGCCGGTGCCGACCTGGAAGTCGACCGCCGCGGCGCCGACGCCGACCAGGCTGGGCCCGTCGGAGGAGCCCTGGCCACCGGTGCCGTGGCAGCTTGCGCAGCCGACCTCGTAGAGCTTCTTGCCCTCCTTGATGGTCAGGGACTGGGAGGTTTCATCGGCCTGGGCCTTGCTCGCGGGTGCGAACGCGGCGTACAGCCCCCCAGTTGCCGCCAGCGCGAGGAGTAGGACGACGACCGCCGCCAGCGGATGGCGTCGTCGTGAGGAGAGCTTTTTCACGGATTACCCCGGTGTCAGGATCTTCTGCGTCGGTGCTTCTGGATGTGCGGGAACGGTCCCCGCTACTTGATCAAGTAGATCGTGGCGAAGAGGCCGATCCAGACCACGTCGACGAAGTGCCAGTAGTAGGACACGACGATGGCGGCGGTCGCCTGCTCATGGGTGAACCGCTTCGCCGCGTAGGTACGGCCCAGTACCAGCAGGAAGGCGATGAGACCGCCCGTCACGTGCAGGCCGTGGAAGCCGGTGGTCAGGTAGAACACCGAGCCGTACGGGTCGGAGGACAGGGAGATCCCGTCCTTCTTCACCAGCTCGGTGTACTCGTAGATCTGCCCGCCGATGAAGATCGCACCCATGATGAAGGTGAGGACGAACCAGGCGCGGAGCTTCTTCACGTCACCGCGCTCGGCAGCGAACACGCCGAGCTGACAGGTGAGCGAGGAGAGCACCAGGATCGTGGTGTTCGTCGCGGAGAAGGGCACGTTGAGCGCGTGCGCCATCTCCTTCCAGTGCGCCGCTCCGGTCACGGACCGGAGGGTGAAGTACATCGCGAAGAGGGCCGCGAAGAACATCAGCTCGGAACTCAGCCAGATGATGGTTCCGACGCTGGTGAGGTTCGGCCGATTGACCGACGGGTGCGCGTGCCCGGTTTCTACTGTCGTTGCTGTCGCCACGACCGACATTATGTCGGTCGCTTATCTCGCCCTCACTCCGGGGGTGCCGTTCGGAGTGTCCGTGCTTGTCGTACCGGTGTTGACGCGGTGTCCGGCGGAGTAACATCCGGCCCGGAAAGGCCCGTCCGTACGACGCCGACGTCTCGGAGGAACCATGCAGCCGACCGCCACCGTGCTGGTGTACAGCGACGACTCCACCACCCGGGAACAGGTACGGCTGGCCACCGGTCGCCGCCCGGCTCCGGACGTGCCCCGAGTCGAGTTCGTCGAGTGCGCGACGCCCGAGGCAGCGGTCCGCGCGGTGGACGCGGGCGGCATCGACGTGTGCGTGCTGGACGGCGAGGCGGTGCCGATGGGCGGCATGGGGCTGTGCCGCCAGCTCAAGGACGAGGTCTTCGACTGCCCGCCCGTCCTGCTGCTGATGGGCCGTCCCCAGGACGCCTGGCTGGCCACCTGGAGCCGGGCGGACGCGGCTGTGACGCTGCCGGTCGACCCGATGGAGTTCGCCGAGTCCCTGGCCTCCCTGCTGCGCCGGCGCCGCCTGCAGAGCGCCTGAGGCGCCCCGGGGACGCGGGAGCCGCTCAGGCGGGCCGTACGGCTCCCGCGTCGCCACTCAGGCCGCCGCGGGGTGCAGCCGCACCGAGTCCTGCGGGTTGGCCGGGGCACCGCCGCCGCCGTTCAGGGCGCTGCCCGCGCTCCACTTCTTCCAGTCCAGGTTCCAGTCGCCGAAGCCGTTGCCGAAGGGCTCCATGGCATGGCCGTTGGAGTTGACGACCTTGACGACGTCGCCGGCGCGTACGTGGTCGAAGAACCACTCGGCGTTGGAGGTGCTCATGCCGGTGCAGCCGTGGCTGACGTTGGCGTACCCCTGTGAGCCGACGGACCAGGGCGCGGCGTGGACGTATTCGCCGGACCAGGTCACCCGGGTGGCGTAGTAGACCGGCAGGTCGTAGGAGTCGGAGCTGCCCTCGGCGATGCCGACCGTGGTACCGCGCATCCGTACGAGGTACTGCTTCTCCAGGATCACCTTGACGCCGTTGCGGGTGTCGAAGCCGGGCTTTCCGGTGGTGATCGGGATCTGGTTGATCTCCTTGCCGTTCTTGTAGAACGTCAACTGGTGGGTGGCCGCGTCGGTGATGGCCTCGACCCGGTCCCCCGTGGTGATCTTCAGGTCCTTGGTCTTGCCGCCCGACAGCTTGTCGTTGATCTTGATGCCGTCCAGGTTGCTGTGCACCTGGATGGTGGCGTGGGCGGGCCAGTACTCCTTGGGCCGGTAGTGCAGTTCCTTGTCGCCGACCCAGTACCAGGAACCCCGCACGGCGGGCACCGAATCGACCCTGAGGCCCCGCTCCACGACGGCCCGCTGCGCCTTGTCCTTGATCTCCTGGTCCAGCTGGACGGTGATCGGCTGTCCCACTCCGTACTCGCCCGCCTGGGGCCCGAAGGTGACGCCCAGGGTCTTCTTGCCCGTGGCCTTGGTCGTGTCGAAGGTGAGGACCTTGCGGCCGGGCGCGCCGTCGTCGTCCTCGGTGCTGACCTGGACCGTGTAATGGGCGTTGGCGGCCAGCGGGGAGGTGCTGTGCCACCGGCCGCCGTCGGCGGCGAGTTCGCCCGTCACATAGCGCCCTGTGGCGTCCCGGGCGGTGACGTCCGTGATCCGGCCCTCGTCGCTCTTCAGGGTGACTTCCAGGGGCTTGTCCGGGTCCACCCGTTTGCCCGCCTCGGTGGGGCCGGTGAAGGAGATCTGGCCCGCCGCGTCGTACGGCTTGGTCGCCAGGGCCGCGTTGCCGCCCGAGCCACAGCCCGTGACGCCCGCGCCGAGGGCGGCCACCAGCAGGGTGCAACTGACGACAGTGCGGGTCCGCGCAGAGTGATTCATGTGATTACGTTATGAGGCGAAAAGTCCCGGGGCGCGGCGCGTACCTCGGACGAGGGACGGACACTGCGGCAAACGGAGGAGCCCGGACCCTCCTGACGGAGTGTCCGGGCTCCCGGTGCGCTCGGCGCTGTGTTACGGGGTGTCCTACTGGGTGCGGTTCTCACCGCGGTAGTACTCGAAGACCCAGCCGAACAGACCGACCAGGATGATCGGCGCGGCGAAGTAGACGAGCCACCAGCCGACGGCGATGCCGAGGAAGGCCAGGGCGCCGCCGACCGCCAGGGAGAGCGGCTGCCAGCTGTGCGGACTGAAGAAGCCCAGCTCGCCCGCGCCGTCCGAGACGTCGGCCTCCTTGTCGTCCTGCGCGCCCGCGTCGACCCGCCGGGCGGTGAAGCCCAGGTAGAAGCCGATCATGATGCACAGGCCGAAGGCCAGGAAGAGCGCCGTGGTGCCGGCCGGCTCCTTCGACCACACGCCGTACACGACGGCCATGATCAGGACGAAGAAGCTCAGCCAGATGAACATCCGGCCCTGGATCTTCACTTGCCGGCCTCCTTGCTGCCCGCGATGGCGGCGCCGTGACCGGCGTGCTCAAGCTGCTCCAGCGCGGCGATCTCGGGGTGGTGCAGGTCGAACGCCGGGGATTCGCTGCGAATCCGCGGCAGGGTGAGGAAGTTGTGCCGCGGGGGCGGGCAGGAGGTCGCCCACTCCAGCGAACGGCCGTAGCCCCACGGGTCGTCCACGCCGACCGGCTTGCCGTACTTGGCCGTCTTCCAGACGTTGTAGAGGAACGGCAGGATCGACAGGCCGAGCAGGAACGACGCGATGGTCGAGACCGTGTTCAGGGCGGTGAAGCCGTCGGCCGCCAGGTAGTCGGCGTAGCGGCGGGGCATACCCTCGGCGCCCAGCCAGTGCTGGACCAGGAAGGTGCCGTGGAAGCCGATGAACAGCGTCCAGAAGGTGATCTTGCCCAGGCGCTCGTCCAGCATCTTGCCCGTGAACTTCGGCCACCAGAAGTGGAAGCCCGCGAACATCGCGAAGACGACCGTACCGAAGACCACGTAGTGGAAGTGCGCCACCACGAAGTAAGAGTCGGAGACGTGGAAGTCCATCGGGGGCGAGGCCAGGATGACACCGGTCAGACCACCGAAGACGAAGGTGATCAGGAAGCCGGTCGTCCAGAGCATCGGCGTCTCGAAGGACAGCGAGCCCTTCCACATCGTGCCGATCCAGTTGAAGAACTTCACACCGGTCGGGACCGCGATGAGGAACGTCATGAAGGAGAAGAACGGCAGCAGCACACCGCCGGTGACGTACATGTGGTGCGCCCACACGGTCACGGACAGACCGGCGATGCCGATCGTGGCGGCGATCAGGCCCATGTAGCCGAACATCGGCTTGCGCGAGAACACCGGGATGATCTCGGAAATGATGCCGAAGAACGGTAGGGCGATGATGTACACCTCTGGATGGCCGAAGAACCAGAAGAGGTGTTGCCACAGCAATGCCCCGCCGTTGGCGGCGTCGAAGACATGGGCACCGAACTTGCGGTCCGCCTCCAGGGCGAACAGCGCGGCCGCGAGGACCGGGAAGGCCAGCAGGACCAGCACACCGGTCAGCAGGACGTTCCACACGAAGATCGGCATACGGAACATCGTCATGCCCGGAGCGCGCATGCAGATGATCGTGGTGATGAAGTTGACCGAACCGAGGATCGTGCCGAAGCCGGAGAAGGCCAGACCCATGATCCACATGTCGGCGCCGACACCCGGCGAACGGACCGCGTCCGACAGCGGGGAGTAGGCGAACCAGCCGAAGTCGGCCGCACCCTGCGGGGTGAGGAAGCCGCCCACCGCGATGAGCGAGCCGAACAGGTAGAGCCAGTAGGCGAACATGTTCAGCCGCGGGAACGCCACGTCGGGCGCGCCGATCTGCAGCGGCATGATCCAGTTCGCGAAACCGGCGAACAGCGGCGTCGCGAACATCAGCAGCATCACGGTGCCGTGCATCGTGAACGCCTGGTTGAACTGCTCATTGGAGACGATCTGCAGACCCGGACGGGCCAGCTCGGCGCGCATGATGAGCGCCAGCACACCACCGATGAGGAAGAACGCGAACGACGTCGCGAGGTAGAGCGTGCCGATCGTCTTGTGGTCGGTGGTCGTCAGCCACTTCACCACGACATTGCCGGGCTCCTTGCGCCTGACCAGCAGCTCGCTATCGGACGCGTCGGCTGCGGCGGCACCCTGGGGTTCGTTGAGGATGCTCACAGGTTGTTCGTCTCCCGGTTCTTCTCGTGGCTCGTCTGCGCGATGCCGGCGGGAATGTAACCGGTCTGCCCCTTCTTGGCGAGGTCCTTGAGGTGCTGCTCGTACCGCTCGGGGGAGACGACCTTCACGTTGAACAGCATCCGGGAGTGGTCGACGCCGCACAGCTCGGCACACTTGCCGAGGAAGGTGCCCTCGTGATTGGGAGTCACCTGGAAGGCGTTGGTGTGACCCGGGATGACGTCCTGCTTCATCAGGAACGGCACCACCCAGAAGGAGTGGATGACGTCACGCGAGGTGAAGATGAAGCGGACGGTCTTGCCCTTGGGCAGCCAGAGCGTCGGACCGGGATTGTTGGTCTGCGGGTTCCGCGTACCCGGGGTGCCGACGTCGTAGACACCACCGGCGTTCGCCGGGAATGCCTTCGTGAACCGGTCCGGAATGGCGGCCAGGTTCGGGTCGGTCTTGGCGTTCCCGGTGGAGCCCGGGACGTTCTCGATGTAGTTGAAGCCCCAGCTCCACTGGAAGCCGACCACGTTGACCGTGACGTCGGGCTTCTTCTCCAGGCTGAGGAGCTTCGACTCGTCGCGTGCCGTGAAGTAGAACAGCACGGAGACGATGATGATCGGGACCACCGTGTACAGCGCCTCGATGGGCATGTTGTACCGCGTCTGCGGCGGAACCTCGACCTTGGTGCGGCTGCGCCGGTGGAACATGACGCTCCACAGGATCAGGCCCCACACCAGCACGCCGGTAGCGAGCGCGGCGGCCCAGGAGCCCTGCCACAGGGAGAGGATGCGGGGAGCCTCTTCCGTGGTCGGGGTGGGCATACCAAGGCGGGGGAAGTCCTTGTATGTGCAACCGGTGGCGGTCGCCAGGACCAGGCCCGCGGTCAGTGCCTGCAGCAGCTTCCGCCGCATCGGGCGCCGCGGCGAGCGGTCGGAGCCGTTGGGACTCACGTAGCGCCTTCCCGAGAGTCTCGCCCGCGCGGTCGGCTGCGGCCTTCTCGCTGGTCGGTCGCCGCCCTGCGTCGGGCAGGGGTTTGGATGTTTATGCGGACCAAACCCTAGCCGACGGCCTCCGGCGGTTCGCGGGGAGGGGGGCATACGCGTCGCCGGTTCGTTTCGAGGGGTGGGTGTGGGGGCCTAATCGCCGTGGCTTGTTGCGATTTGGGGGTGTGTGCGGGTATGTGGTGGGCCGTTCGTGCGGTTCCCCGTGCCCCTTTCGCAGCGCGCCCGGCGTTCTAACGTTGAGCCTGTGAGCTACTTCGACGCCGCTTCCGTCGCGCCCCTTCATCCCGTTGCCCGGCAGGCTCTGGTCGCCTCTTTGGAGGAGGGGTGGGCTGATCCCGGGCGGGTCTACCGGGCGGGGCGCAGGGCTCGGGTGCTGGTGGACGCGGCCCGGGAGGCGGCCGCGGAGGCGGTGGGGTGCCGGGCTGACGAGGTGGTGTTCACCGCCTCCGGGACCGAGGCCGTTCGGCAGGGGATCGCGGGGGCGTTGGCGGGGCGGCGGCGGACGGGGCGTCACCTGATCGTGTCAGGGGTCGAACATTCCTCTGTACTCCATTCGGCGGAGGAATGGGAGGCCGACGGGGGGTCGGTGAGTCGGGTCTCCGTCGACCGCGGGGGTGCCGTCTCCGCGAGCGCGTACGGGGACGCGCTGCGGGCCGACACCGCGCTGGCGTGTCTTCAGTCCGCCAATCACGAGGTGGGGACCGTGCAGCCGGTGGCGGAGGTGGCCGAGTTGTGCCGGGCGGCGGGGGTGCCGTTGCTGGTGGACGGCGCGCAGTCGCTGGGATGGGGGGCGGTCGAGGGCGACTGGTCGCTGCTGACCGCCAGTGCGCGCAAGTGGGGCGGGCCCGCCGGGGTGGGGCTGCTCGTGGTGCGCAAGGGGGTGCGGTTCCAGCCCCAAGGGCCGCGCGAGGAGGGGCGGTCGGGGCGTACGGCCGACTTCGGGAACATCCCGGCGATCGTCGCGGCGGTGGCCGCGCTCAGGGCCGTACGGGCCGAGGCGGACGCGGAGGCGGCACGGCTGCGGGAGCTGACAGAGCGGGTGCGCACGCGCGTGCCTGGGTCGGTGCCGGACGTGGAGGTGGTGGGCGATCCGGTACGGCGGCTGCCGGGCATCGTCACCTTCTCCTGCCTCTACGTGGACGGCGAGGCGCTGCTGCACGAGCTGGACCGGGAGGGTTTCGCCGTCTCCTCGGGGTCCTCGTGCACGAGCGGCACGCTGGAGCCGAGCCATGTGCTGAAGGCGATGGGGGTGCTGAGCGAGGGCAACGTCCGCGTGTCGCTGCCGCCGGGCGTGGCGGAGGAGGACGTGGAGCGCTTCCTCGACGTGCTGCCCGGCGCGGTGGCGCGGGTCCGGGAGCAACTGGGGGCGCCGGCGCCGGAGACGTCGGTGCGCGCGGCGGAGCTGGTCGTGGACTCGCTGGGCAAGCGGTGCCCGATCCCGGTCATCGAGCTGGCCAAGGTCATCGGGGACGTGCCGGTGGGCGGCACGGTACGGGTGCTCTCGGACGACGAGGCGGCCCGGCTCGACATCCCGGCGTGGTGCGAGATGCGGGGGCAGGAGTACGTGGGCGAGGAGGCGGCACCCCGGGGTACGGCGTACGTCGTGCGCCGGTTGAGCTGACCGGGAGCGTGAGGGGGGCCGGCCTCGACGGACCCGCGGTAGCCCGCGGACCCGTCGAGGCACCCGGACTCAGCCCAGGTGCTCGCGAACCTCGGCAGCCGCGTCGTCCCCGTACGCCTTGGTGAAGCGGTCCATGAAGTGCGCCCGCCGCAACTGGTACTCCTGGGTGCCGACCGTCTCGATGACGAGCGTCGCCAGCATGCAGCCGACCTGGGCCGCGCGTTCCAGGGAGACGCCCCAGGCGAGGCCGGAGAGGAAGCCGGCGCGGAAGGCGTCGCCCACGCCGGTCGGGTCGGACTTGCGCTCCTCTTCGGGGCAGCCGACCTCGATCGGGTCCTCGCCGACGCGCTCGATGCGGACGCCGCGCGAGCCGAGGGTGGTGACGCGGTGGCCGACCTTGGCGAGGATCTGCTCGTCGGTCCAGCCGGTCTTGGCCTCGATGAGGCCCTTCTCGTACTCGTTGGAGAACAGGTACGTGGCGCCGTCCAGCAGTATCCGGATCTCCTCGCCCTCCATACGGGCGATCTGCTGGGAGAAGTCGGCGGCGAAGGGGATGTCGCGGGAGCGGCACTCCTCCGTGTGGCGGAGCATCGCCTCCGGGTCGTCGGCGCCGATCAGGACGAGGTCCAGACCGCCGACGCGGTCCGCGACCGTCTTCAGCTCGATGAGGCGGGCCTCGCTCATGGCGCCGGTGTAGAAGGAGCCGATCTGGTTGTGGTCGGCGTCCGTGGTGCACACGAAGCGGGCGGTGTGCAGGGTCTCGGAGATGCGGACGGACTCGGTGTCCACGCCGTGGCGCTCCAGCCAGGCGCGGTACTCGTCGAAGTCGAAGCCCGCGGCGCCGACCAGGATCGGACGGGTGCCGAGCTGGCCCATGCCGAAGGCGATGTTCGCGCCGACGCCGCCCCGGCGGACGTCCAGGTTGTCGACCAGGAAGGAGAGCGAGACCGTGTGCAGTTGGTCCGCGACGAACTGGTCGGCGAAGCGGCCGGGGAAGGTCATGAGGTGGTCGGTGGCGATGGAGCCGGTGACTGCGATACGCACGACGGGCGTTCTCCTGGCGGAAGGGGAGGTGACAGTTCACGCTACCCGGTTCCGGGCGGGCACTGAAGCGGGGAAAACTACCCGATAGTAGATCTTTCTTCACCGCCACCCGCGTGCCTACGGTGCGGGCATGACGAACCTCAGGGGCGACTCCCCCACCCCGGCGGACCTCGACGGCGGCCTCGCCGCCCTGCGCGGCGAGGCCGCCCGGATGGCCCCGCACTGGCCCGCCTCGACGGACCCCTCCGCCCGTCCGGTCGCGCCCTCCGCGATCCACGGGGTGCGTGTCCCGCCGCGCTCGGCCCGCCTGGTCGACGCCATGCCGGACTACGGCGACTGAGCCGGGGCGCACGACAGGGAACCGCGCGCCCCCCACCCACGTCCCACCGGCGCCCCCGCGACACGGGGCACGGACCGGCGAGGAGCGATGCGGTGAACCCCGAGCGACCTGAGGACGTCAACGTCCCGGACCCCGAAGACGCGGAGCAGCCTGCGGCGGATCGGCGGGCGGACGAGCGCGGGGGTGCGACGCCCGGCCCGGCTGCGGGCACGGAGCCGAAGGCGGCGGACACCGGCGCGGCGGCGGAGTCGGGGTCGGCGGACGGGGGCGCGCGGACCGGCACGGCGGCGGCGCCGACCGCGGCGACGAAGCCGGAGGCACCGGACACCGGCGTGGCCCCGGAGCCCGACGCGGCGGGCGCGAGCGTGGCGGCGGCGCCGGAGGCGGCGGAGGCGGCGGACGCGACAGCCGCAGCGACGCCGTCCGGGACAGCGGGCGCCGGTGCGGAACCGGAGGCGGCGGACACCGGCGCGGCAGGGAAGCCGGAGGCGGCGGGCAGCGCGGCGGCTGCCGAGGCTCCGCGCCCCGCACCCCCCACCCTGGACACCGGGACCCCGGGCGGAACCACCCGCCCGGCCGCGCCCCACTCGGATGAACCCGCTCCCCCGCCCCGCCCCCGTACCGCGCTGATCGTCGCCTCCGTGGCCGCCGCCGTGCTGGCGCTCGGGGGCGGTGGGGCCTGGCTGGCCGCCGGGGTCGGGGCGGACGGTGGGCCCGGGTCGGCCGGACCGGGGGCGACTCCCCCGCCGCTCGCGTTGGACGGAGGCAGCGCCGCGGGGATCGCGCCCGGGGAGCCGAATCCGTACGGCGTGCGGTACGTGGCCGACGGGAAGCTGCCGGACGGCCCGGGGGTGGCGGCGGTGCACGCGCCGGAGGGCGCCGTCGGGAAGGACGCGGTGGCGCGGCTGGCGCGGGCGCTGAAGGTCGACGGGACGCCGGTGGCGGACGGGGAGGGATGGCGGGTCGGCGGGCGCGCCGGGGAGCCGGTGCTGCGGGTGGACGGGGGTGCGGCCGGGGGGTGGTCGTTCAGCCGGTACACACCCGGCACCGACAACTGCCCCAAGGCCGACGTGTGCGCGCAGGACCCGGTCGCCCCGGCCGCCGACGCGGTGAGTGTGGCGAAGGCACGCCGGGTGGTCGCGCCGGTGCTCAAGGCGCTCGGGCAGGACGACGCGAAGAGCGACGCGAGCCAGGTCATGGGTGCCCGGCGGGTGGTGAACGCGGATCCGGTGGTGGGCGGGCTGCCCACCTACGGCTGGACGACCGGGCTGACCGTGGACGAGCGGGGCGAGATCGTCGGCGGGCACGGGATGCTGGCCGTACCGGCGAAGGGCGCCGAATACCCCGTACTGAGCGCGGACAGGACCCTCGCGCTGCTCAACTCGGCGCAGCCGGAGGGGCATCGGATGGGCATCGGGGGCTGTGCGACGCCGGAACCGCTGAAGGACCGCCTGGAGCAGCCGTGCGGGACGGGCGCGTCCCCGGCGGTGCCGAAGGGTGACCGGCTGACCGTGGAGAAGGCGGTGTTCGGGCTCGCCGCGCACGCGGTGAACGGCCGGGAGGCGCTGGTGCCGTCGTGGCTGTACCAGGTGCGGGGTACGGCGGCGCGCGGCACGTTCACGGTGACGTACCCGGCGGTGGACCCGAAGTACCTCACCACCGCGGCGCCGTCGGGCTCGGCGGGGAGCGAGCGGTCGGTGAAGGTCGGGGCCTACAGCGCGCACGGCCGTGAGCTGACCGTCCGCTTCCTGGGCGGTGTCTGCGCCGACCACCGCGCGGCCGCGAAGGAGAGCGCCGGGCGGGTCACGGTGTCGGTCACCGAGCGGCCCCGGCCGGGCAAGGTGTGCGTGCTGATGGCGAAGGAGTTCGCCGAGACCGTACGGCTCGACGCGCCGCTCGCCGGACGGACGGTCGTCACGGAGGACGGCGGACGCGTGCCGGAGGCGGAGTCGCTCGCCCGCCCCGAGAAGTAGTCCCCGCGCCGAGGAGCGGGAACGCGCGAGGCGGCGGACCCCCGGATCGGGGGCCGCCGCCTCGTGCGTCGGGCCGGTCGGGCCGGACCGCTTAGCTGAAGGAGTCGCCGCAGGCGCAGGAGCCCGTCGCGTTCGGGTTGTCGATCGTGAAGCCCTGCTTCTCGATCGTGTCCACGAAGTCGATGGTGGCGCCGCCCAGGTACGGGGCGCTCATGCGGTCGGTCACGACCTTGACGCCGTCGAAGTCCTTCACGACGTCGCCGTCGAGGGCGCGCTCGTCGAAGAAGAGCTGGTAGCGCAGGCCGGAGCAGCCGCCGGGCTGGACGGCGACGCGCAGGGCGAGGTCGTCACGGCCTTCCTGGTCGAGCAGGGCCTTGACCTTCGACGCGGCGGCGTCGGTCAGGACGATGCCGTCGGTGACGGTGCTGGTCTCGTCCGATACGGACATCTACATCTCTCCCAAGTCGTACGGAGACTGCTTTTCGAGGAGTGCAACCGGCGCGTCGGCCGATTCATTCCGGGCCGGGCGGGCGCGTTGCCGCGTTCTGCTTCTCTTCTCATGCTCGCACACGGCCGGAAGGGGGGACAGCGGCCCGGTCCCGGGACCCGGACCATGCCGGGATTCACGTCACATGGACGCTATCGCCATCGTCAAAGTGACGTGAAGCGGTTATGATAGATAGCGTCAGTTAGACGAAAACTAGAAAGGGTAGGTGTCGTGACCACCGCCCAGACCCCGCAGCTCGACGTCCAGCCGTCTCCGCTCGCCCTGCTGTTGCTCGGCCGCGGCGCCGACCCGAAGAGCGAGCGGGGCGTCGAATGCCCCGGCGATCTGCCCGCGCCCTCCGACCCGGACCTCGTCGAGCGCGCCCGCGCCGCGAAGGCGAAGCTCGGGAACAAGGTCTTCGTCCTCGGCCACCACTACCAGCGTGACGAGGTCATCCAGTTCGCGGACGTCACGGGCGACTCCTTCAAGCTGGCCCGGGACGCCGCCGCGCGTCCGGAGGCCGAGTACATCGTCTTCTGCGGTGTGCACTTCATGGCGGAGTCGGCCGACATCCTCACCTCCGACGACCAGAAGGTCGTCCTGCCCGACCTCGCGGCCGGCTGCTCCATGGCCGACATGGCGACGGCCGAGCAGGTCGCCGAGTGCTGGGACGTGCTGACCGAGGCGGGCGTGGCCGAGCAGGTCGTGCCGGTGTCCTACATGAACTCCTCGGCCGACATCAAGGCGTTCACCGGCAAGCACGGCGGCACGATCTGTACGTCGTCCAACGCCAAGCGGGCCCTGGACTGGGCCTTCGAGCAGGGCGAGAAGGTGCTGTTCCTGCCCGACCAGCACCTCGGGCGCAACACCGCCGTGCGCGAGATGGGCATGTCCCTTGAGGACTGCGTCGTCTACAACCCGCACAAGCCGAACGGCGGGCTCACGGCCCAGCAGTTGCGTGACGCCAAGATGATCCTGTGGCGGGGCCACTGCTCCGTGCACGGCCGCTTCACCCTGGAGTCGGTCGAGGACGTCCGCGCGCGGGTGCCCGGCATCAACGTGCTGGTCCACCCCGAGTGCCGGTACGAGGTCGTGGCCGCCGCCGACCACGTCGGCTCGACGGAGCACATCATCAAGACCCTGGAGGCGGCCCCGGCCGGCTCCAAGTGGGCCATCGGCACCGAGCTGAACCTCGTCCGCCGCCTGGCGAATCGTTTCGCGGCCGAGGACAAGGAGATCGTCTTCCTCGACCGCACGGTCTGCTTCTGCTCCACCATGAACCGCATCGACCTCCCCCACCTGGTCTGGACCCTGGAGTCCCTCGCCGAGGGCACCCTGGTCAACCGCATCGAGGTGGACCGCGAGACGGAGGCGTTCGCGAAGCTGGCCCTGGAACGGATGCTGGCGCTGCCGTAGCCGGCGACGACGTTCGGCGAGGGGCCCGGAAGGCACATCCCGTGTCTTCCGGGCCCCTCGCGTGCGCGTGTCAGTTGGGGTCAAGCGCCCGCCACTTGTCCGCGTGCAGCACGGGCGTGACCACGACGGCGCGGAAGCCGGCCGGCGGATCGAAGGTCACCACCAACTCCCCCGGCGCCGCGCCCTCCTGCACGCACCCGATCAGCGACCTCGGGACGGACCAGCCCCCGGGCCCGAACGCCGGTTCCGCGTCCGCCCTGAAGTGGAAGTGCTCCTCGCAGCACTCCGCGACCCCCGGGATCGTGGCGGGCTCCCCGTCCCTGACGTAGGCGATCGCGTCCGCCAGCAGCGTCTCCCCCCTGCCCACCGCGTCGGTGATCCGGTCGATCGCCGCGTTCGCCCGGCGTCGCCGCCGCCAGTCGAGCACTCCCATGTGGGCTCCTCCCTCGGCTCATGGCCCCTCCCCGGGGTCTGCCGCACCATTGTGACCTGGGGAAAGGGCAGGGGCCCGGAGTGCACGGGGTGTGCGCTCCGGGCCCCTGGCCGCCGAGAACCGGTCGGTTACACCTTCACCGGCTCCGGCTCGTCCGCCGAGGACTCCGGCTCCGTCGGGTCCGCCTTCTTCGCCGTCTTCCTGGCCGCGCGGCGTTCCTTGCGGAGTTCGAGCATCGCGTAGAGCGTCGGCACCAGGAGGAGGGTGAGGAGGGTGGAGGTGATCAGGCCGCCGATGACCACGACCGCGAGGGGCTGGGCGATGAAACCGCCCTGGCCGGTGACGCCGAGGGCCATGGGGAGCAGGGCGAAGATCGTCGCCAGGGCCGTCATGAGGATCGGGCGCAGCCGGTGGCGGCCGCCCTCGATCACGGCCTCGACGACGCCGTAGCCCTGGGACCGGTACTGGTTGATCAGGTCGATCAGCACGATCGCGTTGGTCACCACGATGCCGATCAGCATCAACATGCCGATCATCGCCGGGACGCCCATCGGGGTGCCGGTGACGATGAGGAGACCGAGCGCGCCGGTCGCCGCGAACGGGATGGAGACCAGCAGGATCAGCGGCTGGGCCAGCGAGCGGAACGTCGCCACCAGCAGCATGAACACGATCGCGATGGCCGCCAGCATGGCCAGACCGAGGTTCTTGAACGCGTCGTCCTGGTCGGAGGAGACACCGCCGATCTCGGCCGTGGCGCCCGCCGGGAGCTTCAGCGTCTTGAGCTTGGCCTGGAGCTGGCTGCTGACCGCACCGGTGTTGTCCCCGGTCGGCCGGCCCTTGATCGTCGCGGCGCGCTGGCCGTCGATCCGGGTCATCGACACGGGCCCGTCGACCAGCTTGACGGTCGCGATGTCACCGAGCTCGACCCGGCCCAGGTTCAGGTTCTCGAGCTGGGCCAGCGTGGTCGCGGGCTTGGCCGAGCGCACCACGATGTCGCGCTCGGTGTCGTCCAGGATCGCCTTGCCCGCGGGGGTGCCGCGTACGGCCTGCGCGACGGCGCCGCCCAGCTTCTGCTGGTCGAACCCGGCGGCGGCCGCCTTGTCGTTGGCCTTGACCGAGATGCGCGGCACGCTCTGCGAGAGGTCGCTGGTCACGTCGGTGACGTGGTCCAGGGCCGCCACGGTGGAGCGGACCTTCGCGGCGGCGGTCTTCAGGGTGGCCGGGTCGGCCGCCTTGACCACGACGCTGAGGTCCTGGTTGCCGAAGCTGTCGCCGCCGGACACGGTGGTCGTGCCGATGCCGTCGAGCTTGGCGAGCCCGTCCGAGAGGTGCTTCTGCACGTCGGCGAAGGACGCCCCGTCCTTCAGCATGACCTGGTACGACGCCTGGTTGGTGTCGGTGCCGCCGCCGAAGGCCGCCATGAAGCCGGAGGAGCCGATGGTGACCTGGTAGTCCTTGACCCCCTTGACCGAGCCGAGCAGCTTCTCCACCCGCTTGGCCTGCGCGTCGGTCGCCTCGAGGCTGGTGCCGGGCTTCAGCGTCTGCTTGACGGTGAGCACCTGCTGCTCGCCCTGGTCGAAGAAGTTCGTCTTCAGCAGCCCGGACATCCCGAAGGTGCCGAGCAGCACGACCACCGCGATCAGCACACTGGTCAGACGGCGCCGGGTCGCGAACCGCAGGACCGGGACGTACGCACGCTGGAGACGGCTGTTGTTCTCCTTCTCCTCGGCCCGGCGGCGCGCCTCCTCGGCGTCCTCGGGGGTGCCCTTCGG
Organism: Streptomyces sp. NPDC005004; assembly: GCF_053600675.1. NCBI lineage: Bacteria > Bacillati > Actinomycetota > Actinomycetes > Kitasatosporales > Streptomycetaceae > Streptomyces > Streptomyces sp. NPDC005004. The sequence continues at coordinate 21,104 of NZ_JBSGAH010000011.1, read as the reverse complement.
GGCGCGCAGGAACCAGTACGACAGCACCGGCACGACCGTCAGCGACACCAGCAGCGAGGCCAGCAGGGCCGCCGTCACGGTGATGCTGAAGGAGCCGAACAGGGCGCCCACCATGCCGCCGACCAGGCCGATCGGCAGGAAGACGGCGACCGTGGTGAGGGTCGAGGAGGTGACCGCTCCGGCCACCTCGCGCACCGCGCCGATGATGGCCTGGCCGCGCTCCTCGCCGTAGCCGAGGTGACGCTTGATGTTCTCCAGGACCACGATCGAGTCGTCCACGACCCGGCCGATGGCGATGGTCAGCGCGCCCAGGGTGAGCATGTTCAGGGACAGCCCGCGCGTCCACAGCACGATCAGCGCGAGGACCACGGACAGCGGGATGGAGACCGCCGTCACCAGCGTGGAACGGACCGAGGCCAGGAAGACCAGGATCACCAGGACCGCGAAGAGCAGACCGAGCGCGCCCTCGGTGGTCAGGCCGTCGATGGCCTTGGAGACCGCCGGACCCTGGTCGCTGACCACGGTCAGCTTCGCGTCCGAGCCGAGGTCGGTACGGAGCTTCGGCAGCTTGTCCTTGACGGCCTGGGAGATGGCGACGGCGCTGCCGTCGTGGTCCATGGTGACGTTGACGGCCAGGCTCGGCCGCCCGTCGGTGCGGGTGAGGGAGTCCGACGGCGCCGGGCGCTCCTCGACCTTGGCCACGTCACCGAGGCGTACGGGCTTGGCGCCGGGCTCGCCGGTGACCATCAGGTCCTTGATCTGCGCCAGCGAGGTGTAGCCGCCGCCGACCTGGACGGTGCGGTTGGCGCCGTTCTCGTCGAAGGACCCGGCCGGGACGGTCGCGCCGCCCGCCTGCAGCGCGGGGACCAGCGCGGCGGGGGTGAGACCGGCCTTGGCGAGCCTGGCGTCGTCCGGGGTGACGGCCACCTGGACGTCACGGACGCCGGTGACCTGGACGCGGCCGACGCCGTCGATGTCCTTCAGCGCGGGGACGACCGTGCGGTCCAGCTTGTCGGCGAGCGCCTGCTGGTCCTGGCCGGAGGACGCGGCGAGGACGACGGTGGGCATGTCGTCGGTGGAGCCGGAGATGACCTGCGGGTCGACGCTGTCCGGGAGCTGGCCCCGCGCCCGGTTCACGGCCTGCTGCACGTCGGTGACGAGCCGCTTGGTGTCGTTGCCGTAGTCGAAGGACGCCATGATCACGGCGTTGCCCTCGGAGGCGGTGGAGGTGACACCGGTGATGCCGTCGACGCCCTGGAGGTTGTTCTCGATGGGCTCGACGACCTGCTTCTCGACCACGTCGGGCGAGGCGCCCTGGTACGGCGCGATCACCGACACCATCGGCAGGTCGATGGTGGGCAGGAGCTGCTGTTTGATCTGGGGTATCGCGATGGCTCCGAAGAGCAGCGCGACGAGCGACACCAGGCCGACGAGGGCCCGCTGTTTGAGGCTGAACCGGGACAGCCAGGACATGGGACAGGGTCTCTCTTCTGTGAGCGGCAGAAGCTGCTGGGACGGGCGCAGAAGCTTGGGCGGGCACGGAAAAGGCGCCCACTCCATACCCTGGCCCATGGCCGGACCCGGCTCCGTAGGTCCCAGGTCCCGTCTCTTACCCGGCTCCTACTCCACGCGCAGTACACGCGGGTGGAGGTCACTCCGTCCGGGGACGTACCAGCCCGGACTCGTAGGCGATGACCACGAGCTGGGCCCGGTCGCGGGCGCCGAGCTTGGCCATGGCCCGGTTGACGTGCGTCTTCACGGTCAGCGGGCTGACCTCCAGGCGCTCGGCGATCTCGTCGTTGCTGAGCCCGCCGGCCACCTGGACCAGCACCTCGCGCTCACGCCCGGTGAGCGCGTCGAGGCGGGCGAGGCGGACCGGGTCGGGGGCGGCGGTGCCGGCCTGGGCGAGGAAGCGGGCGATCAGTCCCTTGGTGGCGGCCGGGGAGAGCAGCGCCTCGCCGTCGGCGGCCAGCCGGATCGCGGCGAGCAGTTCCTCGGGCTCGCTGCCCTTGCCGAGGAATCCCGAGGCGCCCGCGCGCAGCGCCTCCACCACGTAGTCGTCCACCTCGAACGTGGTCAGGATGACCACGCGGACCCCGGCGAGGTCAGGGTCGGCGCCGATCATGCGGGTGGCGGCGAGTCCGTCGGTGCCGGGCATCCGGATGTCCATGAGGACCACGTCGGCGGCGCGCTCCTTGGCCAGCCGTACCGCCTCGGCCCCGTCGGACGCCTCCCCCACGACGGCCATGCCGGGCTCGGACTCCACCAGCACCCGGAACGCGCTGCGCAGCAGCGCCTGGTCGTCGGCGAGCAGGACGCGGATGGTCACGCGGACTCCTCCCGGTCGGACGTACGGGTCTTGACCGGCAGGATGGCATGGACGCGGAAGCCGCCCCCGAAGCGGGGTCCGGTGGTCAGGGTGCCGCCGAGCGCGGTGACCCGCTCGCGCATCCCGAGCAGCCCGTGCCCGCCGCCCCCGCCGGGCGCGCTGGTGACGCCGGGGCCGTTGTCCAGCACGCTGACCTCGATGTTCGGTCCCACCCGTACGACGCTGACCTCGGCCTTGGCACCGGTTCCCGCGTGCTTCTGGGCATTGGTCAGGGCCTCCTGGACGATCCGGTAGGCGGCGAGGTCGACGGTGGCGGGCAGTTCGGTGTCCTGGTCGGCGCGGGCGACCTCCACCGGGAGCCCGGCGCTGCGGAAGGTGCCGGCCAGTTCGTCGAGGCGGTTGAGACCGGGGGCGGGTTCGGTGGGGGCGGCGGGGTCGCCGGACTGGCGCAGCAGACCGACGGTGGCGCGCAGTTCCCCGAGCGCGGAGCGGCTGGCGGAGCGGACGTGGGCGAGGGCCTCCTTGGCCTGGTCGGGGCGCCGGTCCATGACGTGGGCGGCGACCCCGGCCTGCACGTTGACCAGGGCGATGTGGTGGGCGACCACGTCGTGCAGCTCGCGGGCGATGCGCAGCCGCTCCTCGGCGACCCGGCGGCGGGCCTCCTCCTCGCGGGTGCGTTCGGCGCGTTCGGCGCGTTCCCGTATGGCCTGCACGAAGGCGCGGTGGCTGCGCACGGCGTCGCCCGCGGTGGCCCCGATGCCGGTCCAGGCGATGATCGCGAGGTTCTCCTGCGCGTACCAGGGCAGCGGCCCGGCGAGCATGGCGGCGGCGGTCAGCACGGCCATCACCAGCAGCGCGACCCGCCAGGTGGTGGCCCGGCCCGTGGTGGAGGCCACGGTGTAGAGGGCGACGACGGCGCACATCACGACGGGGGCACGCGGGTCGCCGGTGACGCACTCGACGAGCGAGCAGACGCCGGTGACGGCGAGGACGGCCATGGGCGCGCGGCGGCGCAGCACCAGCGCCACGGCGCCGACGACCATCAGGACCAGGCTCAGCGGGTCCGGGGCCCGCTCGCCCCAGGCGACCCCGTGCTCGCCGTGCGGCGAGGCGAAGGAGCCGCCGATCATGCACAGCAGCACCAGACCGGCGAGGACGGCGTCCAGTGCGAGGGGGTGGGCCTGCGCCCCGTACCGGGCGCGTTGGAGAGTGCTCACCGGTGAACAGTACGGGCGCCGGGCGGGGTACGGGAATCGGTCCCCGGACCGGCCGGGGCTCGCCGCGGCCGGTCCGGGGCCAGCCGACCGCCGGCCACGGACCGTCAGGTGTCGGTCGGTGTTCGCCCTGGGTATCCATGACGGACGCCTGGTGTTGGCCGTACCGGCCCAGCCTTCTGCTCGGCGTCCGTGCCCCGGCGGCCGGACGCGTCCAGTCGACGAAAGGCGGCCTCCGTGCGCCCTCACCCCTCGTCCCCGCGCACCGCCTGGACGGTCGCCGCGCTCGCGCTGGTGTCGGCGGCGGCCCCGCTGCTGCCGACCGCTCCGGCGGCGGCCGCGAGCTACGGGACGCCGACGATCAAGCTGTCGGCCGGGTATCTGTCGGGCGCGGTCGGCGCGAGCGGGGACCCGGTCGTCACGGCGACGGTCGCGCAGAGCGGTGCGAGCGCCTCCGACCTCACGGTGGCCGCCGGCCAGTCGAGCAGGTCGTCGGTGGCGGGCACGGGAGACGTGCGGGTCACGGGCTCGGACGGGACCCGCACGGTCGCCGTGACCGCCCGCGCGCAGGGGTACACCGACCTCACCCTGAAGGTGACCGGGCTCGGCGGCAAGACGGCCACCGCGACCCTGCACTACGCGGCCTCCCCTGCCGTCCAGCACTCGGCGGACGCCCGCTATCTGACCGGCGCGTCGGACGCCTCGGCCGCCGTGGACGCCGGTGACGGCTGTCTCCTGGTCGCCAACGACGAGGACAACACCCTGCGCCTGTACGACGGTTCGGTCTCCGGGGCGCCGGTCAGGAGCTGGGATCTGAGCAGTGCGCTGGGGACCGACAAGGAGGTGGACGTCGAGGGCGGCACCCGTGTCGGGAACACCGTCTACTGGACCGGCTCGCTCGGCAACAACAAGGACGGCGAGTACAAGCCCGCCCGGAACACCCTCTTCACCACCACGCTCTCCGGCTCCGGCGCGGCGACCTCGGTGACCTTCGGGACGGCGGGCCACCGGCTCCGGGACGACCTGGTGGCCTGGGACCGGGCGAACGGCGACCGGTACGGGTTCGCCGCCGCCACCGCCGACGGGCAGACCCCGAAGCAGATCGACGGCCTCAACGTGGAGGGCCTGGAGTTCGCACCCGGCTCCACGACCACCGCCTACCTGGGCTTTCGCGCCCCGCTGGTCCCGCCGCAGACGGGCGGGAAGGCGCTGCTGGTGCCGGTGACGAACCTGGACCAGGTGGCGCGCGGCACGAAGGCGACGTTCGGCACCCCGGTCGAGCTGGACCTCGGCGGTCTGTCGGTGCGGGATCTGCGCCGTAACGACCAGGGGCAGTATCTGATCCTGGCCGGGTCCTGGGCGGCGGAGGACAACAGCGCGCCCTACGCCCTCTACCGGTGGGACGGCGTGGCAGGCCACCAGCCGGTGAAGGCGCTGGACCTGCCGACGGCGGACGCGGGCGGCTGGGAGTCCATCGTGACCACGCCCGACCTGTCGGTGCCCGGCGGCCGGGTGCAGCTGATCACCGACGACGGCAGCGCCGACCTCTACGGCGACGGCGTCGCGGCGAAGGACCTCTCCCACCCGGAGTGGCAGAAGTCCCGCACCACGTGGTTCACGCTGAACTGACGTCCCCGACGTCCCGGGCCGGCCGGCCGGTCAGCCCGGGATCAGTCCGTCGTCCCCGAGCAGCTCCCGGACCTCCTCCAGAGTGGCGTCCGGGGCGGGCAGGATCAGCTCGGAGGGCTCCAGGGCGTCGTCCGGCAGCGGGGTGCCGAAGCTCCGGACGGCGTCGAGGAGGGCGGTGAGGGTGCGGCGGAAGCCCGCCTCGTCACCGCTCTCCACCTCGGCCAGCAGCTCGTCGTCCAGCTTGTTCAGCTCGGTGAAGTGCGCGTCGTCCACACGCACCTGGCCCTCGCCCATGATCCGTACGATCACGTCGGCCTCCTCGGCTCGGTCCCGGCGGCGGGCTACTGCTTGTCGAAGCGCGGGGTGTCCTGCGACCGCCGGTCCTGCGCCTGGCCGGTGCCGCCCTCGATGGCCTGCTGCGGGGAGCCCCCGGCCAGCTCGGCCTTCATGCGCTGCAGCTCCAGCTCGACGTCCGAGCCGCCGGAGAGGCGGTCCAGCTCGGCCTGGATGTCGTCCTTGGCCATGCCGGACTGGTCGTCCAGGGCGCCGGAGGCGAGCAGCTCGTCGATGGCACCGGCGCGGGCCTGGAGCTGGGCGGTCTTGTCCTCGGCGCGCTGGATGGCGAGGCCCACGTCGCCCATCTCCTCGGAGATGCCGGAGAACGCCTCGCCGATGCGGGTCTGCGCCTGGGCGGCGGTGTAGGTGGCCTTGATGGTCTCCTTCTTGGTGCGGAAGGCGTCCACCTTGGCCTGGAGGCGCTGGGCGGCGAGCGTCAGCTTCTCCTCCTCGCCCTGGAGCGTGGCGTGCTGCGTCTCCAGGTCGGTGACCTGCTGCTGGAGGGCGGCACGGCGGGAGAGCGCCTCGCGGGCCAGGTCCTCGCGGCCGAGCGCGAGCGCCTTGCGGCCCTGGTCCTCCAGCTTCCCGGACTGCTGCTGCAACTGGTTGAGCTGGAGCTCCAGGCGCTTGCGGGAGGTCGCCACGTCGGCGACGCCCCGGCGCACCTTCTGGAGCAGCTCCAACTGCTTCTGGTACGAGTAGTCGAGGGTCTCGCGCGGGTCCTCGGCCCGGTCAAGGGCCTTGTTCGCCTTCGCGCGGAAGATCATCCCCATACGCTTCATGACACCGCTCATGGGCTTCGCGCGCCCCCTTCTGACGGAACTCCGGCTCACCGATCCTGCGACAGAACCCACAGTACGGGCCCTGCCTCCATTACCGCACCGTTCGGGAGCTCATGCTCTCCTCCCCAGGGACGAGGGCGGACGCCCCCGCTCCGGCGTGAGGAGTAGGTGATCCCCGGGCGGCGCCCCGTTCGTCCCCCGTTTCCCCCGGTGCGGTCCCTGCTACAGACGCCGGGTGTTGCCGGATCGTTCCCCAGAGGGCTGGGGTCCATGCCGCGAAGCCCGTACCCTTGGGTTTTGTGTTCCGTAGCCGTGCCAAGGAAGAGAAGGCCCCCGCCGACAAGGCGCAGGTGACCCTCTCCAAGCAGACCCGTGACCCGCAGGCCCCGAAGGGCAGGCCCACGCCCAAGCGCAGTGAGGCCCAGTCCCAGCGGCGCAGCGTGGCCAGTACGCCCACGAACCGCAAGGACGCGGCCAAGCGCCAGCGCGAGGAGCGCCGGGCCGCTCTCGAGCGGCAGCGCAAGGCGCTGGCCGGCGGCGACGAGCGGTACCTGCCCGCCCGTGACAAGGGCCCGATCCGGAAGTTCGCCCGTGACTGGGTGGACTCGCGGATCAATGTCGCGGAGTACTTCCTGCCCTCGGCCATCGTGATCCTGGTGCTCAGCGTCGTGCGGGTGCCCGCGCTGCAGAGCATCGCGCTCATCCTGTGGCTGGTCGTGATCGTGGCCATCGTGCTCGACTCGGTCTGGAGCGGCGTCCGGCTGCGCAAGGCGCTGGCCCAGCGCTTCCCGAACGACAACCGCAGGGGCGCGGTGGCGTACGGCCTGATGCGTTCGCTCCAGATGCGCCGGCTCCGGCTGCCCAAGCCGCAGGTCAAGCGCGGAGAGCGACCCTGAGCGCAGACGCAGCTCCCCGGGCCGCCGCCGGGCTCCGGCCGGGCGGACCGGGCGTTCCGCGTGACCTCCTGCGCCATGAACTGGTGACCCGGCAGCTCGACGAGCAGCTCCGGGCGCGTTACTCCCTGGGACGGCGGCTGCGCGTCCTCGACGTGGGCACGGGCCGGGGCGCGGGCGCGCTCAGGCTGGCCCGGCTCGGCCATCACGTCACCGGGGTCGAGAACGACCCGGTGGTGATCGCGGCGGCGCGCGCGAACCTGGCCGCCGAGCCGGAGGGCGTGCGCGAGCGGGTCCGGCTGGTGCACGGCGACGGGCGGGACACGGGCGTGCACTTCCTGCCGGGCAGCTTCGACGTGGTCCTCTGCCACGGTCTGCTGATGCGGGTGGAGGAGCCCGATCCGCTGATCGCGGGTCTGGCGAGGATGCTCGCGCCGGGCGGTCTGCTCTCCCTGCTGGTGCGCAACGGCGACGCGCTCGCCATGCGGCCGGGTCTTGCCGGTGACTGGACGGCCGCCCTCGCCGCGCTCGACGCCACCGCCCTGCTGCCGCGCTCGCGCTCCGAGGCCGACGGCGAGAGCCCGGCCGAGCAGCCTCGCCCCCGGGGCCGCGCCGAGCGCCTGGCGGTGCTGACCGCCACCCTCGACGGAATCGCCGCCCCGCTGCACGCCTGGTACGGCGTGGGCGTCTTCACCGACCTCGCCGACGCGGACGACCCGGCGACTGCCCCGGCGTCCTCGTACCCGGCCACCGATGTGCCCGGACTGCTCGACGTGGAGGAGCGGGCGGGACGTACGGACCCCTACCGGGGGGTCGCGGCGCTGCTGCACCTGTGCGGGGTGCGGGGCTGAGCCCGTTGGCCGTGCGGGGTGCGGGCCGAGCCCGTTCGGGCGTATCCGGCGGGCCGGTACGGGTCCCGCGCGCTCAGACTCGGGGCATGGACGCTTCCCGTACCCGCGCCCTCGGCCGGGTGGCCCCGGCCGCCGCGCTGGCGTGTTCCGCCGTCCTCGGCTCCGGCTGTTCGGCGCCGGTCACCGCCCCGGCGGAGCCGTCGGCCGCGCGGGCCGCGGTGCCCGAGGTGTCGAACCAGCTCCAGGACCAGTACCAGCGGGTGATCAAGGAAGCCCTGCCGTCGGTCGTACAGATCCAGGCGAGCCGGGATCTCGGCTCGGGGGTCGTCTTCGACACCCAGGGGCACATCGTCACCAACGCGCACGTGGTCGGCTCGGAGAAGACCTTCAAGGTGACGACGGCCAGCAGTGAGGAACAGCTCACCGCGAGCCTCGTCTACTCCTACCCCGACCAGGACCTCGCGGTGATCAAGCTGGACCGGGTGCCGGCCGGGCTGAAGCCGGCGGTGTTCGCGGACTCGGCCACGGTGCAGGTGGGTCAGATCGTGCTGGCGATGGGATCGCCGTTCGGGCTGTCCTCCAGCGTGACGCAGGGCATCGTCTCCGCGACCGGACGGACGGTCAGCGAGGGCGACGAGGGCGGGGGGACGGGCGCGACCATCGCCAACATGGTGCAGACCTCCGCCGCGATCAACCCGGGCAACAGCGGGGGCGCGCTGGTGAACCTGGACGGCCAGGTCGTCGGCATCCCCACGCTCGGCGCCGCCGACCCCGGGATGGGCGGCGGTGCGGCACCCGGCATCGGCTTCGCCATCCCGTCGTCCCTGGTGCGCACGGTCGCCGGCCAGATCGTGGAGCACGGCAAGGTCACCGACTCCGGCCGGGCCGCCCTCGGCATCAGCGCCCGCACGGTGGTGGACGACAGCTACCGCCCGGTCGGCGCGGCCGTCGTCACCGTCACCCCCGGCGGCCCCGCCGCCCGGGCCGGCCTCCGCACCGGCGACGTCATCACCCGCCTCGACACCACCACGATCACCTCGGTGACGGCCCTGGCGGAAGCCCTGGCGGCGGACAAGCCGGGCCAGCGGGTGAAGGTGACCTACCAGCGCAACGGCACCGAGGGAACAGCGGAGGTCACCCTGGGCGAACAGTGAGGCACCTTGAAATCCCGCCCGAGCCACGAGTCTTTCAGGGGCGCGGGGAACTGCGCGACAAGCCACGACGGCCAGAAACCCGCGCGAGGACCGAAACCACAACGGCGATCAGACGCCCCGCCGAAACCCGAGCCGCATCCTCACTGGCCAAGCCACGACTCCCCAGGGGCGCGGGGAACTGCGCGACAAGCCACGACGAACCCGCACCCGCAAGACGACGATCACGCACCCCGCCGAAGCCTGCGCAGCATCCTCGCGTCGTCGAAACCGACTTCCCGTGCCGCCGACTCCACGGTCGCCCCGTGCCCCATCAGATGCTCGGCCCGCTCGACCCGCAACGCCTGCTGGTACCGCAGCGGCGTGAGCCCCGTGGCCCGGCCGAACACCCGCGTGAGCGTCCGCGCGCTGACCCCGGCGTGCGCGGCGAGGAGATCCAACGGCAACCGCTCGGCGAACCGCGCGTCGATCAGGTCCTGCACCCGATGCGCCGTGTCGTCCAGGTGCCCCCGGTGCCGCAGCATCGCGCTGGCCTGCGGTTCGTCCCCGTTGCGCCGCGCAAAGATCACCATCTCGCGAGCGACCCGTGCGGCGAGAGCGGGCCCGTGCCGCACCGCCAGCAGATGCAGCGCGAGATCGATGCCGCTGGCGATGCCCGCGGAGGTGACCACGCGGTCGTCGGTGGTGAAGAGCACGTCCCGGACGACGGTGGCCCGGGGGTGACGGGCGGCGAGTTCGTCCTGGAGCGCGTGGTGGGTCGTACAGCGGCGCCCGTCGAGCAGCCCGGCCCTGCCGAGCGCCTCCGCCCCGGCGCACACGCTGGCGACGGTGCCGCCCGCCGCGTGGTGCGCGCGCAGCCGCTCGACCAGGGCGGCGCCGGGCGCGGGGCCGCCGCGCAGGGTGGGAGCGCGCCAGCCCGGTACGACGACCAGGTCCTCGGGGCCGAGGGAGGGCCACTCGGTGCGGGCCGTGAGCGGAAGCCCCTGCGCGCTGGTGACCTGCGGATGCTCGGCGACGTAGTCGAGGGTGTAGCGCTGCCCGAAGCTCGCCGCCGTGGAGAAGACCTGGGCCGGTCCGGCGAGGTCGAGGAGGTGGACGTCGGGCAGCAGGACGAAGACGACGCGGGTCATACGGGCGATGCTGCCAGCTCCGCGACGGTGGCGATGCGGGCGAAGCGGTCGCGCAGGACGGCCTGGGTGCGCTCCATGATCGCGTCGACGCCCAGTCCCCGATGGGGTTGGTGGTGGTCGCGTCGGCCACGAAGACGATCTCGTAGCCGAGGTCGCTGCCGAGCCGGGCGGTGGTCTCGACGCACTGTTCGGTGCGGATGCCGCACACCCACAGCTCCCCCACGCCCGCCTCGGTCAGCAGTTGCTGGAGGTTGGTGGTGGTGAAGGCGTTGTGCGCGGTCTTGCGCAGCACCGGCTCCCCGGGCAGCGGCTGCTCCAGCTCCTCCAGGAGCCGTACGTGTCCGAGGTCCGGGTCGAAGACGTCGCCGCTGCCGGGCTCGGTGTGCAGCACCCAGACGACGAGGTCGCCCAGGTCGCGGGCGAGCCGGACGAGCCGGTTCACCGGCTCGGCGATCTCGGGGTTGCCGATCTCCTTCCACAGCGGACGGGCGCGGAAGGATTCCTGGACATCGATGACGACGAGTGCTCGCTTCATGCCGTCCAGTCTGACCTGGGGATACACGGCCGCGGCAGACACGATCGGGGCCGGGTGCGGAACGATCCGGTCAGGGCGGGGAGGGTGTCAGGTCCCGGGCGCGCCGGGACCTGACGGGTGAGCGGGTTACGCGGTCTGTTCCGCGTTCAGGCTCATCGGGCCGTAGATCTCGGTGCTCTCCTCGAACAGCCGCACCTGCTCGGCGCCGCCCTCCAGGAGCGCCTTCCAGTGCTCGCCGATCCAGGACTCGGCGTCCCCTTGCGTGGTGAACTCCTCCGGCTCGACCGCGGGCGGGACCTCCGTCCCGTCGGCCTTCTCGAACCGCCACGTCCATGCCGCCATGCGGGCCTCCTTCGATCCGACGCTGCGGGCAGCGTATGCGCTCGGCGGCGCCGGTCACAGGAGATCGTGGATCATCACCCGGCCAGGGCACCGCCTCCTCGCGCCCCGGCCAGGGCGCCCGGCCGGGGCGCCGGCACGCCCCGCGTCACCGCGTCGTCGGGGGCACCGGGGCGCGGGAGCCGCGCGGGCGGGTGAAAATCGGTCCGTGGACGTCACTCTGCTCGGCACCGGTGCCCCGCCGGGACTGCCCCGGCCCGACTGCCCCTGTGCCGTGTGCGCGACCGCCCTCGGGCCGGACGCGCGGGCGGCGACCGCGCTGCTCGTGGACGACGCGCTGCTGCTCGACCTCACCCCCGGCGCGGCCTTCGCGGCGGCGCGCGCGGGACACTCGCTGGGCGGGGTGCGCCAGGTGCTGCTCTCCCATCCGCACGACGGACCGGCCGTGGAGGTGCCAGCCGGGCTGCCCCAGCCGGTGCGGGTGCCGGACGGCCGCGAGCTGACCCTGCTGACCGGGCACCGGGTGCGCGCGCTGGCCATGGACGCGGGCGGCACCGGGTACGCGGTGACCGGGCCGGACGGGCAGCGGCTGCTGTATCTGCCGCCGGGCGGCTTCCCCGCGGGGCTGGAAGCCCCGACCCTGGCGTACCACCTGGTGCTGGCCGACGTGGTGGGCCGCCCGGACGCGCTGGCCCGGCTGCGCGCGGCCGGGGCGGTCGGTCCGACGACGGACGTGGTGGCCGTCCATCTCGACCACGACGTGCCGCAGGGCGCGGAGGTCGCCCGGCGGCTCGCGGCGGCCGGGGCGCGCGCGGTGCCGGACGGTACGACGCTGGCCGTGGGGGCGTACGAGGAGGTGCCGGACGTGCCCCGCAGGACGCTGGTCCTCGGCGGCGCCCGCTCGGGCAAGTCGGTGGAGGCGGAGCGCCGCCTGGAGGCGTTCCCCGACGTGCTGTACGTCGCCACCGGCGGCACGCGCGGCGGCGACTCCGAATGGGCGCAGCGGGTCGCGGCGCACCGCGAGCGGCGGCCGGGGTCGTGGCGTACGACGGAGACGACGGATCTGGTGCCGGTGCTGGCCGAGGAGGGGCCGCCGGTGCTGATCGACTGTCTGTCGCTGTGGCTGACGGACGCCATGGACGCGGTCGGGGCGTGGGACGACGCCGAGTGGGCGGACGGCGGCGAGAAGGCGCTGCGCGAGCGGGTGCGGGAACTGGTGGCGGCGGTGCGCGACGCGCGCCGCACGGTGGTGGCGGTGTCGAACGAGGTGGGCTCGGGCATCGTCCCGGCCACCGCCTCGGGCCGCCGCTACCGCGACGAACTCGGCCGTCTGAACGCCGCGTTCGCGGCCGAGTGCGAGCAGGTGCTCCTTGTGGTGGCGGGTCAGGCGCTGGTGCTGCGGGGCTAGCCTCCGCGTACCGGACGGGGGGGGAGCCGGGGGTCAGCCGGGGGTGCCCTCCTTGCGGGCCACCACCCGGCAGGCGTTGGCGAAGCGGGTGCGCCGGGTCAGCGGGGAGAGCAGCAGCTCCGCTCCGGCGGCGGCCGTCAGCGCCGGGGACGTGACCCTGCGCAGGGGCGGCGGAACGTGGGCGAGGGCCAGGGAGAGCGCGGCCGTGAGGTCGTACGACAGATGTGCCGCGGCGCGGTCGGTGGTGACGATGGCGCAGCCCCGTTCGGTCAGTTCGGCGCGGAGGTTGGCCGGCGGGGGCAGGTGGAGGTGGCGCGGCTGGCCGTGCGGGAGCCACCACTTGCCGAGCAGTGCGGCGAACGCGCTGGCCGGGTCCGGGACTTCGAGGACGAGATGGCCGCCGGGGCGCAGCACCGTGAGGGCGGCGCGCAGTTCGGCGCGCGGATCGGGGACGTGCTCCAGGTGGTGGAACATGCTGACCACGTCGTAGCGGGCGCGCAGCCGCTCCGTGACGCCCGGGGTGGTCAGGAGACCCCGGTGGGCCTCCTCGATCCGCCCCGCGGCGCGGGCCTTGTCGACGCGGGCGGTGGGGTCGAGGCCGTCGAAGCTCGTGTAGGGGAAGAACTCCTTGGCGGCCTCGGGGAAGCGGCCGTCGCCGGTGCCCACGTCGAGCCAGCTCTCGGGGTCGGCGAGGCAGGTCAGGGCGCGGGCGGTGGCGCGGTGGCGGCGGTGGACGGTGCGCGGGGACAGCGCGCGGGCGGCGATCTGGTCCAGATGTCTCTCGCAGGGGTCCCGTTCGTCCGCGGCGAGGTCGTCGGCGGCGAGCCGGGGGTTCTGGAAGGTGTGGGCGCAGTCGGCGCACTCGTCGAGCCCGAAGACCCCGGGGCGCTCCCGCAGCGGGTCGGGGGCGCGCAACCGGGTGCGCAGCCTCGGGGAGCCGCACCAGGGACAGTCCGCGCGGAGCGGTCCGGAGAATCCGTCGGTGGACTGCGGGGCGGGTGGCGAGGGCTGCATGGGCGGCTCCCTGTACGGCATTTCGCGGTAAACCGGAACGTATGGGATACCGATCTTGGGCGCAACGACGTGCCGGTGACGGGCTTCCGGTGTGGCGCGGAAGCGGCGGAGCGTGGACGGTACTGTTCCGCGAATGAGCAGGATTGATCTGGACGAGTTCTCCGATCTGATCGAGCGCCCGGACGGTGCGGTGCGCCGCGAGGCCGAGGCCCGCCGGGAGCGCCTGGCGGTCGCGCCCGGTTCGCTCGGGCGCCTGGACGAACTGGGTGAGTGGCTCGCGGCCGCGCGGGGCACCGTGCCGGTGCGGCAGATCGAGCGGCCGCGCGTGGTGCTCTTCGCCGGTGACCACGGCGTCGCCGCCCTCGACGTCTCGGGCCGGCCCGCGGGCACTGCCGGGGAGCTGGTGCGGGGCGTGCTGGAGGGCGCGAGCCCGGTGGCGGTGCTGGCCCGCCGTCTCGACGTCCCGGTACGCGTCGTGGACCTCTCCGTGGACACCGGGCCGGACGCCTTCCCGGCGGAGGTGGTCCGGCACCGGGTGCGGCGCGGCAGCGGCCGGATCGACGTCGAGGACGCGCTGACCCTGGACGAGGCCGAGGCGGCCTTCCGCGCGGGAGTCGCCGTCGCGGACGAGGAGGCGGACTCGGGCACGGACCTGGTGGTGCTCGGCGATCTGAGCGTGGGCGGTACGACGGCTGCCGCGGCGCTGATCGCCGCGCTGTGCGGGACGGACGCCTCCGTGGTGACCGGGCGTGGTGGCATCGCCATCGACGACCTGGCCTGGATGCGCAAGTGCGCCGCGGTCCGCGACGCGCTGCGCCGGGCCCGGCCGGTGCTCGGGGACCAGCTCCAGCTGCTCGCGACGGTGGGCGGCGCGGACCTGGCGGCGATGACCGGCTTCCTGCTCCAGAGCGCGGTACGCAAGCTGCCGGTGATCTTGGACGGCGTGGTGGCCGCGGCGTGCGCGCTGGTCGGACAGCGCGTCGCCTTCCGGGCGCCCGACTGGTGGCTCGCGGGCCACCTCAGCGGCGAGCCGGGCCAGGCCAAGGCGCTGGACCGGATGGCCCTGGAGCCGCTGCTCGACCAGGGCGTGCGGGTCGGCGAGGGCGTGGGCGCGCTGCTCGCGCTGCCGCTGGTGCGGGCCGCCGCCGCGCTCGCGGCCGAGCTGCCGGAGGTGAAGGCCGAGGCGACCGGGGCCGAAGAGGCTTCGGCCGGGGAGAGCGCGCGGCCCGAGGAGTGAACCCCGGGCCGTCGGGGGCTGCCACCCGCCGATGAGCGCGTTTCACGGCTTTGGCGCCCATATGATCGTCCGTCATGGGAGACGCCCGAATCGCCGTGGACCCGCAGACCGAGCCCGGGCGGCGGTTTGGCGGCCGGTCCCGCCGGGCCGCCGCGTGCGCGGTCTGGTACCTGCGGGCCGTCGCGTTCGTCAACTTCCTCAGCGCGGTGTGGGTGTCGCTGGGCCAGGACGTGCGCCGCCACAACCAGGAGAACCTGTTCACGCCGTACCTGCTGACGGCGGGTTTCGCCTCCGGGGTGTTCACCGCGTTCCTGGCGATCACCATGCGGCGGCGCAAGCGGGCGGCGTGGATTCTCAACCTGGTGCTCAGCGGGGTGTTCCTCGCGCTGTTCGCCTTCGCCATGGTCTTCCCGGAGATCCACGGCTCCGCGCAGAACTGGGTCTCGCTGGTCCTCACGGCCGCCTTCGTCGCCGCGCTGCTCACCGGCCGCCGGGAGTTCTACGCCAAGGGTGACCGGTCCAACCCCCGGCTCGCCGCGACCGTGGCCGGCGGGGGCGGACTCGCCGCCTCGCTCCTTGCCGGGCTCGTGGTGACGGTCACCAACCAGGCGCCGGACGCGGCGAGTTCGACCTTCCTGGAGCGGTGGCACTACGGCACCCTGCGGCTGATCTCGGTCGCCGCCGAGGAGTCCAGCTTCCCCGGCATCGACCCGCCCAACTGGGCGAACGTCAGCATCAACGTGCTCAGCACCGCCCTGCTGCTCGCCGTCCTCTACGCCGCGTTCCGCTCCCGGCGCGCGGTCGACCCGCTCACCGAGGACGACGAGAAGCGGCTGCGCGAGCTGCTCGACCGGCACGGCGAGCGGGACTCCCTCGGCTACTTCGCGCTGCGCCGGGAGAAGAGCGTGGTGTGGTCCCCCACCGGCAAGGCGGCCGTCGCCTACCGCGTGGTGGGCGGGGTCAGTCTCGCCTCGGGCGATCCGCTGGGCGACCCGGAGGCGTGGCCCGGCGCCATCGCGCCCTGGCTGGCCGAGGCTCGGGCGCACGGCTGGATCCCGGCGGTGATGGGCGCGAGCGAGGAGGCCGGGACCGTCTACGCACGGCACGGCCTGGACGCGCTGGAACTGGGCGACGAGGCGATCGTGGAGGTCGCGGACTTCACTCTGGAGGGCCGCGCGATGCGCACGGTCCGCCAGGCGTACAACCGGGTGCGGCGGGCCGGGTACCGGGTGCGGGTACGGCGCCACGAGGACATTCCGGCCGACGAGATGGCGTACCTCGTGAAGCGGGCCGACGACTGGCGCGACGGTGCCACCGAGCGCGGCTTCAGTATGGCGCTCGGGCGGCTGGCGGACCCCGAGGACGGCCGGTGCGTGATGCTGGAGTGCGTGGACGCCGAGGGGCGGCTGCGGGCGCTGCTGTCCTTCGTGCCCTGGGGTCCGGGCGGTCTCTCACTGGACCTGATGCGCCGTGACCGGGGCTCCGACAACGGGCTGATGGAGTTCATGGTCATCGATCTGCTGCAGGAGGCGCGGGAGTTCGGGGTCACCCAGGTCTCCCTCAACTTCGCCATGTTCCGCTCGGTGTTCGAGCGGGGCTCGCGGCTCGGCGCGGGTCCGGTGCTGCGGCTGTGGCGGTCGCTGCTGAGCTTCTTCTCCCGCTGGTGGCAGATCGAGTCGCTGTACCGGGCCAACGCCAAGTACCGCCCGATCTGGGAGCCGCGCTTCCTGCTCTTCGAGAAGAGCGCGGACCTGCCCCGCATCGCGCTGGCCTCGGCCCGCGCCGAGGGCTTCCTGGAGGCGCCGGGGCTGCCCAAGTGGCTGCACCGCAGACATCTGGAGACCCACAGGTGAGGACCCGCAGGTGAGCCGCGCGGTCCGGTGGGCCCGCGCCGAGTGGGGGCCGCTGTACGGCGCCCTGCGCGCGCGGGGCGGCCTGCCCGCGATCCCGATGACGCTCGCGGCGGTGGCCCTGACCGCGCTCCTCCAGTACGTCCAGAACCAGCCCTGGGGCTTCCGCGCGGTGGAGGCGGCGGGCGCGGTGCGCGCCCAGGACACCTGGTGGCTGGCCCTGCTGCGCACCCCGCTCTCCCTCTTCGTGCCCGCGCTCGACCTGCCGGTGTGGGGCGCGCTGGCGCAGATCCTGTGCGTGTTCGGCATCGCGGAGATCTGCCTGGGCCGCCTGCGGACCCTCACCGTCGCCTACGCCGCCACCCTCGCCGGCACCCTCTACGCCCGCCTCGGCATCGCGCTCGGCCCGCACTCCCCGCTGGGGCTGCCCGCCTCCGACGCCCTGGTGGTCGACACCGGCCCGTCGGCGGCCGTGGTCGGCCTCGCGGTCTTCGTGGCGGCCCGATACGGCGCCCGGACGACGGCGGTCCTGGTGCTCGTCGCGATAGTGGCGGAGGTCCTGGCCAAGGACAATCTGGCGGGCAAGGAGCATCTGGCGGCACTGCTGGCGACGGGCGCGCTGTCGGCCGCCTCGGCGGTGCGGGTCCGGTACAGGGGCCGTAGGGGGCGTCTCCCCGGTCTTCGCGGGCCCGCGACTCCACCGGCCTCCGGCCGGGAGGTCCCCTCAGGCACAGCACCTGGCCGGACGCCCTGTCAGTTGCCGCGCGGGAGACGGGCCGGGCTCGGGTCGGGTTTGCCGCCGATCCAGTCCTGGAGGGCACGGCGGGGACCGGCCCAGCGGCGGTCGTGGCGGTAGGCGCGCAGCAGGGCCCGGGCGCGGGCGCGGGGGCGGTGGACGTAGAACCGGCGGGCCCACGGCGAGGAGGGACGGGCCAGCCGGATCGCGCCCGCGAGGGCGAGCAGGGGCACGATGGCGCCGAAGATCGCGACACGGGCCTTGCCCTTGCTGAGCGCGACCAGCGAGAAGAAGAAGTTCACCGCGATGGTGGCGATGACCCCGCCGCGGTCCTGGAGTTCGTCGTGGGTGAGGTCGTTGACGCCGAACGGGGAGAAACCCGCGAGGAGCAGCCCGACCAGCGCGGCGGTCAGCACGACGACCTCGACGCTCTTGCGGCCCTCGGCGGTCCAGTAGACGTCGTCCAGATGCAGGATCAGCGCGAACTCGTCGAGCACCAGCCCCGCGCCGATCCCGAAGACCACGGCCGCGAGCGCGCCCCCGAAGCCGTGCCGGTCGCTGGCGACGGCGCCGAACCCGCCGACGAGGGTGAGGACGATCCCGGGCACCACGTGGTGGATGTGCAGCCCGCCGGCGCTGACGTTGCCGAACGGGCCCTTCCCGGCGCGGATCAGCCGGGTGACGACCCGGGTCACGACGAAGGTGGTCACGAAGGCGGCGAGGGCCAGCAGCAGCGGAAGCTTGCCCGGTTCCAGGATGTTCCGCTCCCACCAGTGCCCCATGTGCGCACTTTATCCCTGTTGTCCCGGGCGAGCGGCTCAGACCGCGCGGCGCCCGCGGGCACGGCCCCGGCGACCGCTCTCGCGCGCCCGATAGCCTGCGCCGATGTCCGAGACCCCCGCCGCCGCTCCCGCTCCAGCCCCGCTCGACGGGCTCCGCTTCGCCTTCGGCACCCTCACCGTGCTGCCCGTACGCGTGCGCCGCTGGGACCGGGAGGCGGCGCGCGCGGGCATGACGTGCGCTCCCGTCGCCGGGCTTGCCGTCGGTCTCTGCGCTGCGGCGCTCGGGCTCCTGCTCCTGCCGCTCGGCGCGGGACCCCTGCTCGCCGCCGTCGCCTCGGTCGCCGTTCCGGCGGTGCTGACGCGGGGTCTGCACCTGGACGGGCTCGCCGACACGGCCGACGGGCTCGGCAGCGGCAAGCCCGCCGAGGACGCGCTGCGGATCATGAAGCAGTCGGACATCGGACCCTTCGGCGTGCTCACCCTGCTCCTGGTGCTGCTCGCCCAGGTGGCCGTCCTGGCCCAGCTCTACGGCACCTCCTGGACCCGGGGCGCGGTCGCCGCGGTCGTCTCGGCGCTCGCCGCCCGGCTCGCGCTCACCCTGGCCGCCCGCGCCGGGGTGCCGGCCGCCCGCCCGGAGGGGCTGGGGGCGGCGGTCGCCGGAGTGGTCCCGGCGCGGAGCGCGGGGGCGGTCGCGACGGGGTGCGCCCTGTTCGCGGCGGGCTGCGGCGCGGCCCTCGGCGCGTGGGGTGCCGTCCACGCGGCGGTGGCCGTCCTGTTCGCCCTCGGCGCCGCCGAACTCCTGCTGCGCCGCTGCGTCCGGCGCTTCGGCGGGGTCACCGGGGACGTGTTCGGCGCCCTCGCGGAGACGGCGGCGACGACGGTTCTGGTCGTGCTCGCACTGGGCGGAGCGGGGTAACCGCCCTGCGGAGGTGCGCAGTTGCCCGCGGGCGGAGGGAAGGCCACGTTCGGGTGGCCGCCCGAAGGAATGAGCGAGCGGGCGCACGCGCGTACTCTCGTGGCGGGTGTTCGCCGACGGAGTGGAGACCCCGGTTGCCGAAGTGGTCCAGCGCTGGGCCTAGGGTCGGCTCTCGGGCCCGGTCGACCCACCCCTTTTGCGTGAGGCCGCCCCACCGGGCGGCCGAGGAACGCAAACGGCCACTGCAACTTCACATCGGAAGCGAGATTTCACCACCGTGACTGCTCTGACTCTCAGCACCGCCGCGGCGCCCGGCCTGAGCGCCGACGCGATCGTGATCGGTGTCGCCAAGGCCGGCGCGGGCCCCGTCGTGGCGCCCGGCGCCGAGTCCGTCGTCGAGGCGTACGACGGCGCGCTGCCCGGCGTCCTGGAGACCCTCGGCGCCTCGGGTGCCGAGGGCGAGCTGACGAAGCTGCCCGCCCCGGCGGGCTTCGAGGCCCCCCTCCTGGTGGCGGTGGGCCTGGGCGCCGAGCCCGAGGCGGAGGACGGGTACGACGCCGAGACCCTGCGCCGCGCCGCCGGTGTGGCCGCGCGCGGTCTCGCCGGGACCGGCAAGGCCGCGTTCGCGCTGCCCGTGGACGGCCCCGGTGCCGTCGCCGCGATCGCCGAGGGCGCGCTGCTCGGCGCCTACGCCTTCGACGCGTACAAGGAGAAGGCCGAGGACGGCGACGCCAGGAACGCCCCGCTGGGCGAGGCCGTCGTGCTCACCGACGGCGGCGACGACCACGACGCGGCGCTGGCCCGCGCCGTCGCGGTCAGCGAGGAGCTGAACCGCGCCCGCGACCTGGTCAACACCCCGCCGAACGACCTCGACCCCGCCGCCTTCGCGGCCATCGCGCGCGCCGCCGCCGACGAGCACGGCCTCGAGATCGAGGTGCTCGACGACGCGGCCCTGGTCGAGGGCGGCTACGGCGGCATCATGGGCGTCGGCGGCGGCTCCGCCGCCACCCCGCGCCTGGTCAAGCTGGCCTACACGCACCCCGAGGCCGACAAGCACCTCGCCTTCGTCGGCAAGGGCATCACCTACGACTCGGGCGGCATCTCCCTCAAGCCCGCCGGGCACAACGAGACGATGAAGTGCGACATGGCCGGCGCCGCCGCCGTGTTCGCCGCGGTCGTCTCCGCCGCCCGCCTCGGCCTCAAGGTCAACGTGACCGGCTGGCTGGCGCTCGCCGAGAACATGCCGTCGGGCTCCGCCGTCCGCCCGGGCGACGTGCTGCGCATGTACAGCGGCAAGACCGTCGAGGTGCTCAACACCGACGCCGAGGGCCGTCTGGTCCTCGCGGACGCGCTGTGGGCCGCCTCGGCCGAGGAGCCGGACGCGATCGTGGACGTGGCCACGCTCACCGGCGCCATGGTGCTGGCGCTCGGCAGCCGCACCTTCGGCATCATGGCGAACGACGACGCCTTCCGCGCCTCGCTGCACGACATGGCCGAGGAGGTCGGCGAGCCGGCCTGGCAGATGCCGCTCCCCGAGCACCTGCGCAAGGGCATGGACTCCCCCGTCGCCGACATCGCGAACATGGGCGAGCGCATGGGCGGCGGCCTGGTCGCCGGTCTGTTCCTGCGCGAGTTCGTCGGCGAGGGCATCACCTGGGCGCACCTGGACATCGCGGGCCCGGCCTTCAACGAGGGCGGCCCCTTCGGCTACACCCCGAAGGGCGGCACCGGTACCGCGGTCCGCACCCTGGTTCGGCTCGCTGAGCTGACCGCCGACGGCGACCTGGGCTGAACCGCCCACCGGAGCAGGGGGCGCGGTCCGGCACCGCGCCCCTCGCACCACCTCTGACACCGCTCAGCCCCAGGTGAGGGCCGTGCCGGTGCACCCGAGGGGCGCGCGGCCCCGCGAGCACATAACCGAAGAGCGGCGAGGAGGGGAAAAGGTGGTCAGAGAACGTGTAGATAAAGGAGG